>VBAI01000077.1 GCA_005882295.1 Candidatus Segetimicrobium genomatis
ATCCCTCATGTCACCGACAACTTCGACCCCGCCCGCGGGAGCTTCAGCTGCGCCACGAACGGACACTACATTCACCATCCGTGGTTTGATGCCCGGTCGCCCAGCCTGCTGTACGTGGCGTGGATTGAGGAGGGAGTCAGAGTCTGGGATATCTCGAACCCGTTCCTGCCGCGCGAGATCGGATACTATCTCTCCCCCAGGTATCCAGGTCGGTTTCCAAACCGGCAGGTCCGAGAGGTGTACCAGGATCCCGATACGTCCCTGCTCTACATGACGGACGCGAACGGCGCCGGGATTACGGTGTTGCGCTGGGTAGGACCCATTCCATCCAGGACCGTCATCCCCGCCGCATACCCCGGTGCCCGCTGATGATTATCGCCACGTCGAACCACAGGGTAACAGGAGATTTTCTCGAACACGCGTAGGAGAACAGGGTCCGTAGCCCCGCATACTCGGAGCAAGGGGGGAACTCGATGCGCGACCTCACGATGAGAGGATGTGTCTTCGCTCTCTGCGCCGCCGTGACGTTGATCATGCCGGCGCAGATCTCGGGCCAGTCCCCGACGACCGTTCGGATGGTGTACTGGCCAGGGCCGGAGAGCGATGCGATGCGCAAGGTTGTGGACTGGTATAACGCCAACCGGACGCCGGCGGACGGCACAAAGGTGGAGATGGTGCTCTTCAGCCGGGAGGGATTCTTCGATAAGGAAGCGGCTGTCCTGGCGGCGCGATCGTCTGAGGTCGACATGGTCTTTACGGCGAGCTACATCTTAGGGCGTCACGCGCCGCATATGGACTCGTTGCAAAAGGCGGTGGCCGCCTCCGGAGAGGGAAGCCTGCAGATCTTCCTTCCGTCCGCCAGAGACTCGCTGAGCTTCCAGGGAAAGCCGTACGCGATTCCCATGGACGTGAGCAACCATTTTCTCTACTATCGTTCTGACTACCTGGACCGGCTGCTGACCGATTCCGCGTGGCAGCGCCGCTATACGGACATCGCGCAGCGCGAGCTGGGGAAGGCGTTGGCTCCGAAGAGGCCTGAGGATTGGACGCCCGAGGATTTCGTCGCCGCGGCCTTATTCTTCACGAAGACGATCAATCCGGACTCCCCGACGGAATTTGGCACAGTGCTCCAAGCCAAGAATTTGATCTATAACGTCATGATCTGGGACAACTTCCTCTACGGGCTCGGGGGCTCATGGTTTGGGAGCGGGTTCCAGCCAGCGTTGAACACCGCCGCGGCCCAACGGGCTCTTGACGTGTATGTGACGATTGCGCAGAAGAAGGCCACGCCGGCGGGTTCCACCGCCTACGAATATGGTGAAGCCAACGAGGCGTTCCGTACCGGCAAAGTGGCGTTCATGGTGCAGTGGTCGGCCGCATTCCACGAGCTGGACGATAAGACGAAGTCGCCGCAGGTCGCCGGGAAGGTGAAGCTGGCGCCCGTTCCGGGCAAGAAAACGCACGTCCACGCGCTTGGGGTCGGCATCAGCACCTATTCTGGCGCCAAGGCGGGCGTCCAGAAGTGGGCGCGGTTCCTGGCCACCACTCAGGCGATGCGGATGTACGCGCAGGCGGGAGGGATTCCCCCGGTCCGGGCAGCGCTGACCGACCCCGCTCTCGCGAAATCGCGGCCGGAGTTCCCCGTGATCGCGGAGCACGTCGAGAAGTACGGATACGTGGAAACGACCATCGCCGAGACCGTACCAATCCTTGAGATCTTGGCCAAGCACCTCTCCGCGGCCTGGGCGCTGCAGGTCGTGCCGAAGACCGCGCTGGACCGGGCCAACGGTGAGATTATGCAGCTGCTCAAGGAGAAAGGATATGTGAAGTAGTACGGAGCGCACGAAGTGGCCCAGGAGCGGCGCCTCGGATACGCATTCCTCGCTCCGCTGACGCTGCTGCTCCTGGGCCTCGCTGTCTTTCCGGGTTTATATGCCTATTACCTCAGTGCCCTCGACGCGACGTTAGAAACGTTCCGATCCCCTCGATTCACTGGCCTCACGAATTACGTTCGAATCCTCACGGACCGTGAATTCTACGACGCGATCGGTTTCAGCCTACGATACACCGTAGTTGTCGTTACGCTCGAGGTTGTGCTCGGCCTGGCCCTGGCGATCGCCCTCAATCGCGAACTGCGGGGAAAACGAATCCTGATCAGTCTGCTCCTGCTCCCGCTGATGGTCTCTCCGGCCTTGCTTGGAATCATGTTTCGGTTGACGCTGAACGAGTTCATCGGGACGGTCTCGTACTACCTGCGGGCCTCCGGCTTTCCCGCGAATCTCCTCGCCCCGCCATACGTGCCCTACACGTTGATGGTCGTCGATGTGATCCAGTGGACGCCGTTCACATTCCTCATCCTCTACGCAGGCCTTCGATCCATTCCGGATGAACCGGTGGAAGCTGCCGTCGTGGATGGAGCCGGCGGGTGGCAGATCTTACGCTTTGTGATCTTGCCGCTGCTGCAGCCGCTGTTGCTCACCGCAGGCTTCCTGCGGGGAATCGACGCATTCAAAACGTTCGATACGATCCAGGTCCTTACGGCCGGAGGACCGGGGAGCCTCACGACCACCGCGAGCATCTACGTGTACAAGATGGCCTTTCTGGCCGGGCACCTGGGCAGAGCAAACGCCGCGGTGGTCCTCCTGCTATTTTTGCTGTCGATCCCAATGAGCCAGGCGATCCGCCACATTCTCAGGCGTACGCCATGACCGGTGCGCGGTGGAACCTGCTGCACACCGGTGGTGCGTGGGCGCTGGCAGCGGTCTGTGGTGTGATGTTCAGCTTCCCCGTCTTGAATACGGTGCTGACATCGTTGAAGACGGCGGCCGACATCTCGTCCGCCCCGCCCAAGTGGGTCTTTACCCCGACGTTCGAACATTACGCGAATGTCTTCTACGCGGCGGGGTATCGATTCTCTCAATTTCTGGCCAACAGCATCCTGATCTCGCTGGCCTGTAGCGCGCTCCTTGTGGTCGTGTGTCTGCCCGCAGCGTACAGCATCGTGCGCTTTGGAATTGGGCGCGCTCGGCTGCTGCCGGCGGCCGTGAGCCTCCGGCTCCTACCGCCGGTCACCTTTGCGGTCCCTTTCTTCATTGTCTATAGTGCGAGCGGACTGCTTGATACGCGAACGGGACTCGTACTTGTCAACTTGCTCGGCAATGTTCCATTGGGGCTGCTGATCTTCGTCAGCTTCATCCAGGAACTGCCGCAGGAGCTCGAAGAATCGGCGTTTCTGGACGGCGCGAGCGCCGTACAGACCCTGTGGCACATCGTCTTTCCTCTGGCGTACCCTGGAATCGGCGCCGTGGCCATCCTGACGTTCATCTGGACCTGGAACGAGTTTCTGTTCGCGCTGATGCTCACCATCAACAAGGCCACCACCGTGACCGTCGGCGCGTCGCTGTTTGTCACGGCATGGGGAGTCCTGTGGGGTGATGTGGCAGCGGCGATCTCGGTGGCCGTCGTTCCGACGCTCTTGTTCAGCCTCTTCGTGCAGCGCTATCTCGTCCGGGGGATCACCTTGGGCGCGGTAAGATAGACCCTCATCCTTCCTTGAGCACCTTCAGGCTTTCCTCGCGGATGGCCTGGTGCACCTCGCGGCGGAGGTGAAGGAACTCCTCGGAGTCGAGCACGTCGACGGTGCGGGGGCGCGGCAGCGAGACGTGCACCTCGCGCTTGATCCGCCCCGGCCGCGCGGTCATCACGTAGACGCGGTCGGCCAGCAGCACGGCTTCGTCGATATCGTGGGTGACGAACAGGACGGTCTTGTGCGTCTGCTCCCAAACCGACAAGAGCAGCTCCTGCATCAGGGTCCGCGTCTGCGCGTCGAGCGCACCGAAGGGCTCATCCATGAGCAGGATTTCCGGATCGTTGGCCAGCGCCCGGGCGATGGCCGCCCGCTGCATCATCCCGCCGGACAGTTCCTTCGGGTAGGCGTGTTCGAAACCGGAGAGCCCCACCAGGTCGATGTAGCGCCTGGCGATGCGGGCGCATAGTTCCGGGGGGTGGCGACTCAGCCGCGGGCCGAATTCCACATTGCCCTGCACGGTGAGCCAGGGGAACAGCGTGTACGACTGAAAGACCATGCCGCGATCGGCCCCTGGGCCGCCGACGCGGGCGCCGTTCAGGACGACGTCGCCCGATGACGGACGGGTCAGACCCGCAATCACCCGCAGCAGGGTGGACTTCCCGCATCCCGACGGGCCGACGATACAGACGAACTCTTTGTCCCGAACAACGAGGTCCAACCGGTCGACGGCGACAACACTTCCACCCCGCCGCCGCTGAAAGGTGACGGTGACGTCTTTGATCGTGAGTTTGGCCGCAAAGGTGGTCATTGCGAGGCGCGGCTCCATCTGTCATCGCGAGGCCCAAAGGGCCGTGGCGATCTCTGTGACAAGCGAGATTGCCACGGGGCTGCGCCCCTCGCAATGACTACGCTTTCGGGGACCATGGCAACAACGTCCGGTGCATCCACTTAAAGACGAGATCGAACGCCAGGCCCAGCAATCCGATGACAAACAGCCCGACGAAGATCCGGTCCGTAAACAGCCCGCGCATCGAATCCAGAATGAGGTAGCCCAGCCCGCGGTCGGCCGCCACCAGTTCGGCCACGATCAGGTACGTCCAGGCCCAGCCCATCGTGATCCGCAGATTATCCATCACTCCCGGCAGCGTGGCCGGCACGAGGACGCGACTGAACACGGTCCCTTCCTTCGCCCCGAGGGTGTAGGCGCTGTCCAGCAGATCCTTGCTCACGTTCGACGAGACATCCGCGACCAGCAATACGAGCTGGAAAAACGTCCCGATGAAAATGACCGCGACCTTCTCCGCCGCCCCAATGCCAACGTAGAGAATCAGCAGCGGGATCATGGCACTGACGGGCAGATAGCGGACGAAGTCGACGACGGGTTCGAGCAGCGCCTCCACGAACTTCAGCGTACCCATCAGAATGCCGAGCGGCACGGCGACCACGACGGCCAGCGCCCAGCCGCTGACGATGACGCTCAGGCTGGCCCGCATGTGGACAGGCAGGCTCCCTTCGCGCAGCAGGGCGATGGCCGCCCTGACCACATCAGAGGGCGACGGCAGGAACAGCGGGGGCACGACCCCGCCATACGAGAGCACGGTCCACACCAGCGCGATGGCGGCGATGGACAGTCCGACGCCACTGAGGTAGGTCCGGCGCGACACCGGTTCGTGCGGCCGCAGTGCGGCGGTCAGGGCGGAAACAAGCCGGCTCCGCGGCCGAGTCTGTGCCTGCGGAGCCGGACGTTGCGTTTTGGTCCGAACGTTTCTATCTGGCAATGAAGGACGGATTGAGGATCGTGGTCGCCTTCAAGCCTTTGATCTGCACCTTGTCCTGTGCCGCCCAGAAGTCGATGGCAAACTGTGCCGTCTTATACGCTCCTCCACCTGAGCCAAAAAATGCTTGGTTCGTGGCGTAGTCATAGTAGCGGATCCCGGTCAGCGTGCTGGCAAACTCCTTGGGATCCTTCAGCCAGCCGCCGATGGCATCAGCCATGATCTGGTTGCTTTCACCGGGGTACGCCTTCCAATACTCCACGCCCTTGTGCCAGGCCGCCACGACCTTGCGGACCTCGTCGCCCCTGGCCCGCAGCACATCGTTCCGGAAGACCAGGACGTCGACAATCAGACCTGGCGTGGTCGTGGAATCGGCGAGCAGGTGACCGTGGGCTGCGCTCTTCCCCTTCGTCAGCCACGGCTCCCATGTCACTGCGGCGTCGACCTTCCGGGCTACGAAGGCCGCACCCGCCTCGCCGGCCGTCATATTCACCGACACGATGTCCTTGAAGGACATGCCGTTCTGCTTCAGCAGGTAGCCGAGGAGGAAGTGGCTGACTGAACCTTCCCCGTAGGCCACCTTCTTGCCCTTGAGTCCCTTGATCGTCTTGATGGCTTTGTCGGCGACAATCCCGTCGCCGCCTTTGCTGTCGTCAAACGCCATGACTGCCGCGATCTGGAAGTCGGGCCGCACGCGCAGGACTATCGTGTCGATGGTGGTCATCAGGCCGTCGATTTTCCCCGCGGCCAGCGCCACGTAGCGCGTCTTGGTGTCCTCCATGTTGATGAACTGCACGCTGACGCCTTCATCTTTGAGGAAGCCCTTCTTGTCCGCGAGAAACAGCGGCCCGTAACCGACCCACACCGGATATCCGATCTTCAGGACCTTCTGCGCCGGCGCCGGTGCCGGGAGGAGCAGCGCGGTGCCGATGAGTATGGCAATAACAGCCAAAACAGGCAGCTTGCGTAACATGGACTCACCCCTTTTCAAGTGTCATTGCGAGCGGCGAGGCCGCGAAGCAATCTCCTCCCACGAGGAGATCGCCACGGCCCTGCGGGCCTCGCGATGACGGATAGAGGAATGCCCTAAGCCTTTCCTTTGTGTGGCTTCGTTTCCTGCGTCTGCAGCCGCGTCGCCGCAATCACGGAGAGCATCTCAAACAGAATGTTCGCGGCCAGCATCGAGGTGATCCCCGCGTGGTCGTACGGCGGCGAGACCTCCACCACATCCGCGCCGACCAGCTGCACACCGACCAGCGCCCGCACAAGCTCCAGCGCTTCCCGGCTCGTCAACCCCCCGACCTCCGGCGTGCCGGTTCCGGGGGCGAACGCCGGGTCCACGCCGTCGATATCAAACGACACGTAGACGGGACCGCGGCGAAGCGTGAGAATCTGTTCTTTCACCCAGGCCAGACCTTCATGGGCCACCTGCTCCGCTGTAATAGTCCGCACCCCGTGCTTCCTGCCAAAGTCGAAATCGGTCTCCGCGTACACAGGCCCGCGGATTCCAATCTGCACCACCCGGCGCGTATCCAGCAGCTTCTCCTCAATCGCCCGCCGGAACGGCGTGCCGTGGAAGTACTTGTTGCCGAAGTACTCCTCCCACATGTCCTGGTGCGAGTCGATGTGCACCATCCCGACCGGCCCGTGCTGCGCGGCGACCGCCCGCAGGATCGGCAGCGACAGCGAGTGATCCCCGCCGACGCACACCGGGATCACGTTCGCGGCGAGGATGTCTCCCACGGCACGCTCCACCCGGCCGTAGGTATCCTCAATGTTCACCGGGTTGACGTCTACGTCGCCCACATCCGCCACACGCACGACCTCGAACGGGCTGACTTTCAGCGACGGGTTGTAGGGGCGGATCAAGCTGCTGTGCTGGCGGATGTCGCGGGGACCGAACCTGGGACCCGGCCGGTACGACGTCCCGCCGTCAAACGGGATTCCCAGCAGCGCGACGTCGAGCTGCGCATAATCCCGCGTCTGCGGCAGCCGCATGAACGTCGCCGGCTGCGCAAACCGCGGCGAGCGGAAAGAATCGGCGGGCTGGAAATCTGACATCAGGGCGCGCTCCCCCCGCCACCCGGCCGGTACGGGGGCGGCGTCAGGAGCAGATCCTGCACAGCCTGCCCGATGCCGCCCAGCGGATTCTCGCGGCTCGGCAAGCCCTGCACGAACGGCAGTAGTTGATGGCGGGCAACTTCAAAGACCCGCCGCAGTTCGGCAACAGGATGGCGGTGTTCGTCGACTCGCAGCTCGCAGTAGGGATACTCTTCTTTGTGCACGACCAACAACGCAGCCGACTGCCTGCCTCGCTTGTCCCCGCCAACCGCCTGGCCGGCCTCCAGGGCAACCACAAGCCGCTCGGGCAGGTCCATGCCCTCGGTACGGCGGAAGGCTTCCGCCATCGCTTGCACCGTCTCCTCGCCCACCAGCATGTTACCTTGCGCCGAGAAGTTTGGCCCGGTGATGTGTCCGAACCACGGCACGCACTCCGGACCCGACCAGGCGGCGCTATCCCCCTTGCGATCCACGAGTCCGACCTGTCGAACATCCCGGCCCGGATCCTCGGACACCAGCCGTTCCAGTGCGGCCTTGGCGCTCTGCCCTTGGGCCAGGAGGCGAAGTCCGTCGATGCCCAGATAGGGGTTGACCCAGGATTGGGTCGCCACCGCGCCAACGCCGGCTTTCGCGAACGGACAGAGGCTGCCCACGCCCGGCACCGCGGTCGAGACCGCCACGCCGAACATCCCGGTGCGCGCGCAGCGCGCCGCAATCGAAAAGGTACTCAGTCGCAGCATCTCCCTCACCCTCCTCACCATGTCATGTCGTCACACCTGGCGCGTGTGGGACGGTGATCCAGGAAGGAGCCCCACTGCTAAATCGCGAGTCATGCCACAAGCAGGCCGCATGATGACCACCACCCAAGGGATACAATGGAGGATCTTCCCGCGCGCAGATCTCCATCGCCACAGGGCAGCGGGAATGGAACCTGCACCCGGACGGCATCCGATACGCGCTGGGAATCTCCCCAAGGATCGGAACATCTCGCTGGCGTTTGGCCGGGTCCGCGTGGGGGATCGCCTCGAGCAGCGCGCGGGTATACGGGTGCTGGGGCGCCGAGAAGACTCGCTCCACCGGCCCGGCCTCAACCACGCGCCCAAGGTACATCACCGCGACGACATCACTGACATATCGGATGACGCCGAGGTTATGGCTCACGAACAAATACGCCAGCCGCAGCTCTCGCTGGATCTCCTTGAACAGGTTGAGAATCCTGGCCTGGACTGAGACGTCAAGCGCCGAGGTGGGCTCGTCGGCCACAACCAGGGACGGCCGTAGGATAATCGCTCTGGCGATGGCCACCCGCTGACGCTGTCCGCCGCTGAGCATGTGTGGATGCCGGTCGAGGAATGAGACGTCGAGCCCGACGTGCTGGAGCGCCTCCTGCACCAGGTCCAGCCGGTGTTCGCCGCTGCCCACGTGATGGACCTCCAGCGGAGCCAGCAACGCCTCCCGCACCGTCTGGCGGGGATTGAACGCCGACGACGTATCCTGGAACACCGCCTGCATCTGGCGCCGCACACGGCGCATCTGTGCAGCAGGCAATACGGTGATATCCTGATCATCGAAGATGACGCGTCCGGCGGAGGGCCGGACGAGCCCCAGGACGATCCGGCAGACGGTGGATTTGCCTGAGCCGGTTTCCCCGACGATGCCCAGCGTCTGACCGCGCTGAATTTCCAGATCGACGTGATCAAGCGCGTGCAACCAGCGGCGCGCCCAGAGCGCTCCGCCGAGCTCGAACGTCTTCGACACCCCCTGCACCTGCAGCAGCGGGTCAGCCATGAGTCTCCACCAGCCAGCACCGCGCGGTGTGGTCGGCCTCGACTGTGAGCAACGGCGGCTCCTCGTCGCAGTGCTTGAATCGGTATGGGCAGCGATCGACGAAGCGACACCCCCGAGGCAGATCCACAGGCGACGGGATGCTGCCGGGGATGGAGATGAGCTCGGCCTGAGCCGCCTCCCCCGTGGGCGTCGCCCGCAGCAGCGCCTGCGTGTAGGGATGGCCGGGGCGCGCGAAGATGCGCTCGACAGAACCCTGCTCGAGAATCCGGCCCGCGTACATCACGTACACCCAGTCGCACATCTCGGCCACCACGGCCAGATCGTGTGTGATAAACAGCATCGACGTGTGGTGCTCGTCACGGATCTCGCGGAGCAGCCGCAGGATCTGCGCCTGGATGGTGACGTCCAGCGCCGTCGTGGGCTCGTCGGCCACCAGCAGCGGCGGGTCGAGGGCGATGGCCATGGCCGTCATGGCGCGCTGCTGCATCCCTCCACTAAATTGATGCGGATACTCGGACGCTCGTTCATCCGGGAGCGGGAGGTGCACGTCCGCCAGCCGCCTGACGGCCTGGGTCAGCGCTGTCTTCCAGTCAGCTCCGCGGTGGAGCACATACGGCTCGCCGACCTGCGCGCCGACGCGCAGCACGGGGTTCAGCGCCGACATCGGATTTTGGGGAATCATCGCGATCTGGCGACCCCGGATGGTGCGCAACTGGGCCTCCGGCAGGCCCAGCAGCGACGCGCCGCTCAGCCGGATGTCTCCCGTCGTGATCCTGGCGGTCCGGGGAAGCAGGCCGAGCACGGCCAGCGCCGTCATGGTCTTCCCGCTTCCCGATTCCCCGATCAGACCGACAATCTCTTGCGGCCAGACGTCCAGCGTCACGTCATCGACAACCCTGGCCGCACCGCGCCGTGTGGCGAACTCGATGGTGAGCCCGGCGATCCCCAGCACCGGAGGCCGATCCTGACGCCGGTGGCCCCGCGCCTCCGCGCTCACGCCGCCTCCCTCAGCCGAGGGTCGAAGACGTCGCGCAGACCGTCTCCCAGGAGGTTGAAACCGAGCACGCCGATCAACATGGCCATGCCCGGCACGACACCGAGCCACGGCGCCTGGTCCATGAAGCCCCGTCCGGTGTTGAGCATGTTGCCCCAGGACGGCTCGGGCGGCTGCGCGCCGAGCCCGAGGAAGCTGAGCGAGGACTCCAGCAATACGGCGTAGGCGAACGCCGCCATGGCCTCCACAAACAGCGGTGTGATGATGTTGGGCAGAATCTCCCGCGTCAAAATGCGGACGTCCGACATGCCGATGGTGTGGGCGGCCTCAATGTACTGCTGCCGCAGGACATCTTGGGTCGCGGCTCGGGCCAGCCGTGAAAACCCTGGAATGAAGATGATGCCGATCGCCGTCATGGCGTTGAGGATGCTGGTTCCCAGCACCGCCATCAGCACGATCGCCAGGAGGATGGCCGGGAACGAGAACAGCAACTCCATGAAGCGCATGAGGACCATGTCGACCGGACCGCCGAAGTACCCCGCGGCAATGCCGATCACTCCGCCACCGATCAATCCTACCGACACGGCGACGGCGGCGACCTTCACGGAGATGCGGGCCGCGTGGATCACCCGCGACAGGACGTCCCGGCCGAATTCATCGGTGCCCAACCAGTGCGCGCGGTTGGGAGGCTGCAGTTTGATGGCGACATCGATGTCGTAGGGCGAATACGGAGAGATCACGTCGGCGAAGATCGCCGAGAGGACCACCAGTCCTACGAGGCAGCCGCCGATCAGCAGCAGGCGGAATCGCCGCCAGTGAACGGCGCTGCGACCCACCCAGTGGCGCTCGCGCTGCGCCAGTTGCACGCTCATGCCCGTGACCTAGCGTGTACCTGCCGCGGATCAAGGACCGCCGCGACCAAATCCACCACCATGTTGGCCGCCAGGACCACCACGGTGACGGTGAGGGCGCTGGCCAGCAGCACTGGATAGTCACGGTTGATGATTCCCACCAGCACCAGCTGGCCGACGCCAGGCAGCAGGAAGATGTCTTCAATGATCACCACGCCGCCGAACAGCCAGCCGAATTCCACGGCGCCCACGGTCAAAAACGTGATCAACGCATTTTGCAGCGCGTGCCGCCAGATCACGACGTTGGGAGCGGCCCCTTTCGCTAGAGCGGTATGGATGTAGTCAGAGGAGAGGACCTCGATCATCTTCGCGCGCATGACGCGCAGCAGGAGCGCGGAGGAGACGAGGCCCAGGGAGAGCGCCGGCATGATGAACAACGACACGTTCTTCGCGGGATTCTCGGCGAATGGGACGTACCCGCCGGCGGGAAGCACCTTTACGGTCAGGGCCAGGATCAAGATGAGCACAGTCGCCAGCCAGAAGCTGGGGACGGCCCCCAGCACCGTGGCGAAGACGCTGATCACACTGTCCAACCGTTGCTGGTGATGATACGCGGCCAGCGCGCCCAGCGGGACGGCAATCGCGTTGGCGATCAGGAAGGCGAGGATCGCCAGCTCCAGGGTGACCGGCAGCCGTGACACCAGCTCCGGACCGACCGGCAGGTGGTTTTGAAACGACGTTCCGAAATCTCCCCGCACGGCCTTCCCCAACCAGTCCAGGTACTGGACATGCAGGGGCCGGTCAAGACCCTGCTCGTGTTCGAAACGGGCGATGGCCTGCGCGGTGGCATCGATGCCCAACGCCGCCTTCGCCGCCGATCCCGGCACCACGTTGACGGTGACGAACAAGACCAGCGACGTCGCCAGAACGGTCGGCACGAATGCAGCCAGGCGTGTCGCGATCAATCTCCACATGATCCAAGAGAAACGGCTGGAGGCAGCCACGCCCGGATGGCGGCGAGCGCCGCGGGCAGCGATGCCTCCAGCCTTCCCGCAGGTTCAGCTAACTCTCGATCCACGCATCCTTCAACGTCTTCAAGAACCCGGTTCGCATCGGGCGGTAATTCTTCAGTTTCTTGGTGTGCCCGATGAGGAGCCACCCGTTGACCAGTGGCACGATCGGCATGTCCTGCATGGACAGCTCCTGCATCTTGGTGTAAAGCCCCTTGCGCGCATCCAGCGCGGAGCTGGTCTTCGCCTGTTCCAGCAGGCCGTCCATCGCAGTGCTGCAGTACTTCTGCACGTTGATGGCCATGCCGCAGTGATAGTTGTTGGTCACAAAATCGTCCGGGTCGGCCAGCGGGCTCAACCAGTACATCATGGTGATATCGAACTTACTGGTGCTCCAGACTTCGTCCCAATACCGGGGGATCTCCATCGTGCCGAGTTTCGCCCGGATGCCGGCCTTCGCCAGGTTGGCCTGCACTATCGGCCCCATCGCCATGATGTTGGGAAACGACGACGGAAGTGTCATCGTGGTCTCGAAGCCGTTGGGGTAGCCGGCCTCCACCACCAGCGCACTGGCTTTCTCAGGATCGCCCCTCGGTGGGACGAACTGCTTGTCCAAGAAACCCCAGTTCCACTTGGGAATGACACCACCGACGATCGGCGTCGCCAGGCCGAAGAAAGCGCCCTCTACGAGGGCCTTCCGGTCGAGGGCCAGAGAAACCGCCTGACGGATCTTCGGGTTGTTGAACGGCTCCTTGGAGTTGTTCGGCAAGAGCCAGTTGTACCGGGATCCCTCCAGGGTCAACGCTGCGAGGTCGGGATTGGCTTTCACCTTTGCGAAATCCTTAGGCGGAATTTCATTCGAGAAGTTCACGACTCCCGACAGCAGCGCGTTTGTCAGGGCGGTGATGTCGGAAATGATCCGGTATTCCATTGCATCGACATAGGGCTTGCCCGCCTCAAAGTAGTTAGGATTGCGCTCAAACTTGATCGCGGTGCGGGGCTCGTAGCTGACGAACCTGAACGGACCGGTCCCGACGGGCTTGGCGTTCAGATCAAGACCGGATTCCACAAGCTTCTTAGGGACGATCGAGGAACCGGGGAACGCCATGTAGATCAGGAATGGTCCTGTCACCTTCGTCAGTCTGAACTGCACGGTGTGGGGATCGACCACATCGACGCTCTTGATTGTCTCGACCTGCGCGCCGTAGGAATAGCCGGAGTTGGGCGCCCGCAACCGGTCAAACGTGAACTTCACATCCGCAGCGGTCAGGTCATCTCCGTTGTGGAACTTTACGCCCCGGCGGAGTCTAAACGTGTACGTCAGTCCGCCGTCTGAGACTTGATATGACTCCGCGAGCTCTGGATAGGGTTTCGCATCGGGATCCAGGGCCATCAACGTGGAGTAGACCTGCTCGATCACCACGTGCGACATTCCGCTGGGGCCTCTCACGGGATCGAAGCCCGCGGGATCGGCCGAAAAGGCCGCCTTCAACACACCACCCCGCCTGGGAACGCCCGCCGCAGCCCAGGCACGCGTCGCAAACGTGCTCAGCAGGCTCTGTGCGGCGACGAGCGAGATACCGAGCGCGGCTGCCCGCCGTAGGAACTCTCGCCGGCTCAGCGTTCCGCTGCGCAGTGAATCCACCAGACTGGCCAACTCGTCATTTCTCATCCTTTCCCCCCCACCCTGTGGAATGACATGACCTCGCCGGCCATCTATCAACCGACGTTCCGCAACGTTTGAAGCAGCACAATCGAGTTCGGCCCGGCGGAGTTTGCGTATAGATTCTGCGGCTGGAGGTTTTCTCCCGCTGCCGTCGAACGAAACGCGCAATCCTCAGGCATTCTAACAATCGAGGTGGGGAACGTGAGCAGATGGAGAGTGCCGGCGATCGTCGCCGCGGCGGCGGTGGTCCTGGCGGTGGGCACGACAGCTGCCCCTGTGCTGTCCCAGTCCCAGGAGGTCTCATTCACCTACATCGAGCAGCAGATCATCACGTCCATCGACCCGCAGGCGGCTGTGGACGAGAGCAGTCTGCATTCCGCCATCAACCTCTACGATCCCCTGGTCTATCCCAACGTGGAACAGGGGACGATGTCGCCGCGGCCGCACGTCGCCGAGTCGTGGACGGTCGCCCCCGACGGCAAACGGTACACCTTTAAGATCCGCCACGGCATCAAGTTCCACAGCGGGCGGGAGCTCACGGCCGAGGACGTGGCCTGGAGCATGGACCGCCAGCTGCAGATCAAAAAGGGCTTCTTCTGGATCTTCTCGCCGGTCCTGGACCCCGGCAGCACAAAAGTCATCGACCGGTACACGGTCCGGTTTGACCTGAAAGACTCGTACGCGCCGTTCCTGAGTGGCCTCGAGCTGTTCTTCATCATGGACAAAGATCTCATCACGGCCAACCTCAAGCCCGGGCCGTTCGGCGACCTGGGGGACTATGGTGCCGCGCTGCTGGAGACCAAGGACGCGGGCTCCGGTCCGTACCGCATGGAGCGCTGGGAACGCGCCACCGAGATGGTGCTGACCGCGTTCCCCGACTACTGGCGTGGGTGGAAGCCGGGCCAGATTACCAAGGTCTCGTACAAGATCGTCCTCGAAGAGGCCACGGTGAAGACGCTGCTGCGCTCCAAGGAAGCCGACATGGTGAACCAGTGGCTGTCGCCGCCGAGCTTTGCCGAACTCAAGCAGTCGCCCGGCATCGTGGTCAAGGAAGATCCGAGCGTGCAGCTGTTCCATCTGGAGATGAATACCAAGAAGCCGCCGCTCGACAACCTGAAGGTCCGGCAGGCCATCGCCTACGCGTTCGACTACGACAAGGCGATCCAGCAGATCTTCATCGGCGCGACCAAAGCCAAGGGCCCGGTGCCGGTGCGCGTGCCGGGCTGGAACCCGCAGGTCCCGGTCTACGGCCACAACGTCACGAAAGCGAAGCAATTGCTGGCGGAAGCCGGCTACAAGCCCGGCGACCTGACCCTCGAGTACGTCTGGGTCTCCTCGGTGCCGCTGGAACGGCTGATCGGCCTGCTGCTGCAGAGCAACCTGCAGGAGATCGGCGTCAAACTCGACATCACCGGCGAGTTGTGGCCCCATGTCCTGGAGCGCGCCACCAAGGCGGAGACCACCCCGCACATCACGGCGATCTTCGACACGCTGAAATACCCGCACATCGACAGCCACACCTACGGCATGTACCATCCCAGCTGCTGGGGCACGTTCCGCTGCATGTCGTTCTATGAGAACGCGGCGGCCACGCAGGTCCTGGAGAAAGCGCGGAGGGCCGCCGACCCGAAAGAGCAGATGAAGCTCTACGAAGAGGCGCAGGTGATGATCGCGCGGGATGTGCCGAGCATCTACGTGGCCAACCCGCTGCACCGCATCGCGTTCCGGGACAATGTGAAGGGGTACCGGTTCGTGGGGCTGGTCGGTTTCGACGTCGCCTTCTACGACTTCACCATCGTGCGGTAGCGCGTCAGCGAGTCTGAGCGTTTGATGGCGAGGGGGCGGCGCGGTCCGCCTCCTCGCCGGAGTCTCTGATGAACTTTCGGACGTATCTGCTCCGGCGCACTCTCCATATCATCCCCGTCCTGTTCGGCCTGTCCATCCTCATCTTTGTTGTCTCGCGGGTCATCCCCGGCGACCCGGTCCGGCTCGCGCTGGGCCTGGAAGCCACAGGCGAACAGGTCGAGCAGCTGCGCCGGCAGATGGGTCTGGACCGCCCGCTGGTCGCGCAGTACTTCGCCTATTTTGCCGGCGCAGTGCGCGGAGACTTCGGCTACTCTCTGCGCACCCACCGCAACGTGGCCCAGGATCTGCTCGACTTCTTCCCCGCAACGCTGGAGCTGACGTCGGTCGCGATGCTCATCTCCGTTGTGGTCGGCGTGCCATTGGGCATTCTGGCTGCGGTGCGGAAAGACCAAGGCCCCGACCATGTCAGCCGGATTGTCGCCCTGATCGGGGTGGCCCTGCCGCGCTTTTGGCTGGCGATTCTGCTGCAGCTCGCCCTGGCCTATCAGCTGCGCCTGCTGCCGACCATCGGCCGGGGGCCGGCCCCGCCGGTCCACGTCACCGGGCTCTTCCTTGTAGACAGCCTGGTCGCGCTGCGCCTGGACGCGTTTTGGACATCGCTGAAGTACCTCGCTATGCCGGCGTTTGCGCTGTCGGTGGGGACGCTGGCGCAGGTGATGCGCCTGATCCGCGCGGGGATGATCGAGGAGATGCGGCGGGACTACGCCCTGGCCGCGCGCTCGTATGGCCTGCCGCCCAACCTGATCATTTACAAATACCTGCTGAAGAACGCCTTCACCGCAACGCTGACCATCCTGGGATTGAGCTATGGGTTCCTGCTGGGCAACGCCTTCCTGGTGGAGGCCGTGTTCGCCTGGCCGGGCCTGGCGTTCTACGGGGTCGACGCGCTGCGCTACAAAGACTTCAACGGCGTGATCGCGGTCACGATCGTCATCGGCGCAGCGTATGCCCTGGTCAACCTGGCCACCGACATTCTCTATGGCTACGTGGATCCACGGGTGCGCTATGAATGACCGGGTGACCAATGGCTGAGATCGTCGCCACGGCCGGCGAGCTGCGGGTGACCCGCACCCGGGAGTGGCGGAAGATGTGGTTCCGCTTCCGCCAGTCGAACCTGTCGCTGCTGGGGTTCGGCATCATCGCCGCGGTCATCCTGGCCGCCGTCTTTGCACCCCAGCTGGCCCCCTACCCTCACCACGCCGGCATCTTCGTGGATTTCGATCACGCCCTGAAGGCCCCATCTGCCTACAACTGGTTGGGCACCGACGACGCCGGGCGCGATATCCTCTCGCGCATGCTGTTCGGCGCGCGCATCTCGCTGATCCTCGGC
>VBAI01000096.1 GCA_005882295.1 Candidatus Segetimicrobium genomatis
AGCCCACGAGGATCGCGCCGCTCCACCCGGCGATAACTCCACCGACGACAAACATCACCATCTTGAGCCCAACGAGATTCTTCCCTAGCGCCGCGGCCGCCAGTTCGCGATCCCTCATCGCCCGCAGGGTCCGCCCATAAGGCGAATAGACGATGCGGTTGGCGGCGACGAAGACAACGGCACAGGCGAGTGCCGTCAGGCTGACGAACAGCCACTGGTACCCCACGGTATCAGTGTCAAGCACCCCCGCCAGCGGAGGCGGCACCAGGGACAGGCCGGCGGCTCCATTCAGGAAGGGCCTCGCGTTCGTGATCACGGTGTTGGCGATAACCGAGAGCACCAGCAGCGCGATCCCCTGGTAGTCGCTGCGCAGGCGTCGCAGCACGACCAGGCCGACCGGGACGGCCAGCAGGCCGCCGGCCAACGCACCCCCGAGCCACGGCAGCGGAAAGGGGAGCTGGAGGCCGAGGACGTATTGCTGGAATCCGCCGTTCGCCCTATCGGGCGGCATCGAGAGGACCGCCGCCGCATAGGCCCCGGCGGCTTGAAAGACGATCAAGCCGAAGTTTACCAGGCCCGACACGCCGAACTGCAAATTGAGGGCCAAGCAAGCCATGATGTCGACGCCCGCGTAGACTAGAAGGGTGGTGACGTAGTAGATCTGGCTGCTGCTCATCAGCCGGCTGGCCCGAGCGCTCCGATCTTCGAGAGGAGCCCCTGCGGACGCAGGATCATGACCAGCACCAGAATCGCAAAGGCCACCACCTCTTTATACTGGGGAGAGAGCGCCGCCGCGCTCAACTCCGTGATCTCCCCGATCAGCACTGCGCCCAGCATGGCCCCGTATGGCTGCCCGGCGCCGCCCAAGACCGCCGCCGCGAGAATCACGATCAGGTACCCGGCCCCGTTCGCAACCCCAAAGGACCCGGAGTCGATCGCCGCCACCGCGCCAGCGACGCCGCACAGCGCGCCCGTGATCAACCACACAAAGTCGATGATCCGCCCCGTCGGAATCCCGCAGTTGCGGGCCAGCGTGGCGTTGGTCGCGGTGGCCCGCATCGCCTTGCCGAGGCGGGTGAAGGTGAGCAAGGCATGAATGGCAACCATGGCGAGCGCGGCGATGAGGATGATCACGATCTGGACCCCGGTGAGAATGAATCCTCCCGCATGCACGGCGGCCTGATCCACGAGCGTGTACGAGACGTTGTCGGGTCCCACGATGGCCAACAGCACGTTGCTCACGATTAACGCGGCGGCAAGCGAGATGATCACCATCCCAATGTGCGACGTGCCGCGGCGGTGGAACGGGGAGTAGAGGACCCGACTCAGGACCAGAGACGCCACGGCGCCGAAGAGGGCGGCCACCACAACCCCCATCCAGATGTTCATCCCGGCATGGTTCAGGCCGTAGGCGACGAAGGCGGCGGTGATCATGATCCCGCCGTAGGCGAGGTTGATGAGGTTCGTAATCCCGAACTGCATGGTAAAACCGACTGCGGCGATGGCGATGACCGCTGCGCTCACCAGGCCGAAGCCCAAGGCGGAAGCAAAGATGCTCATGCGTCCACGGCTCCTGTCTGGCCGCAGAGAGGATGAGCCCTGGAGATCATCCGGCGGAGGCCCGCGGCGCAGCCGTCCGCTGTCAAGTATACTGCGCCGCGTACCGCCGCCGGTTTGATGACAGAACCGGGTCCTAGCGCAGGTCGTCCCGGCCCGTCGCGAGGGGCATCGGATCAGGGAGCGCTGAGCTGAGTGATCTGCGCATTGGTTAGGCTCCCCACCGTTTCTTCGTCGCCGTTTGCGTTGTAGCGAACTACAACGAAGCCGTTGTTGGAGTTGTTCCACTTGTCGAAGTGCGTCGGCCCTCCCGCACCGTCATACCGCATCGCACTCCCAACCTTTAGCGCCGCAAGCCCCTGCTCGTAGGTCGCCACGACTCTGGCGCTAGGTGAGCCATTCCCGATCTTAAAGATCCAGGGATTGACAGCGGTGCGGTCCGTGCTCTTGGCGGCGGTCGCCGCGAGCGCCGTCATGATAATCCCGTCGTAGAGATGGATGGTGGACGCGCGCTTCGTGTACTTCGGCGCGTTGGCAAACTCAGCGGCGGAGGCCAGCAGGTTGGTCTTGAACTCGTCGTAGCCCGTCCCGCTGAATGTGGAGGGAGTGTCGTTGGCGATGAAATATTTGACCAGATCGTCGACTCCGATCGCCGCGGAAACAGCCTTGAACCAAACGGGATCGATCGTCGCGGATGATCCAATCACCGGAATCATGCCGTTGTTGAGTTGCTTGACCTCGGAGAGATACGTGGCGTCGGCCGGGCCCAGCGCCTCGGTGAGGATCACGTCCGGCTTGGCCGCGAGGAGCTTGGCCACTTCGGTCCGATACGAGGACTGCTTGAGATCAATCGCCTGATTGATTACCATCTCTGCTCCCACCTTCTTGATCGACCGGATTGCGGGAGCGACAAACGTCTGCGAGCCGATGTCGTTGCCAAAGACGAGTGCGATCCGCTTGTAATGCTTGAGGAAGACCGCGATGCCGACCATGGCATACGCGTCATACTCGTCGGCCGGCACCAGCCGGTGGAAGTACTTGAAGTTACTCTGGTTGAATTCGGACTGGCCGGTCTGGCAGAACGTGGGCACATGGCTCTGCTCCAGAATCGGCATGACGCTACTGGCCTCGTCCGATGTGCAGCCGATGACCATGAAAAGCGTAGGCGTGCTGGCAACCATCTGCCGGGCCGCCGGAACCGCATCGGCGGGTTCCCCTCGCGTGTCGAACTGCTTGCAGGTGACCTGCCGCCCGAGGATGCCTCCAGAGTTGTTGATGATGCGGGTGGCGGGAAGGCAGGCGGCAAAATAGGCGGGCCCGAGTTGGGCGTCGGCTCCTGTGAAGGGCGCCACAATCCCCACGACGAGCGGCCCCGCGGTGCCCGCGCCATAGGCTGCCCCGGCGACGAGCACCGCGGCAAGACCGGCGCACGCAATGCGGACCAAGACTCTCCGTACCCCTAGCTGAAACGCGTTCACCTTCTCCTCTCCCCCTTTCGCTGCTCTGCGCAGACTCGAGATGACAAACCATTTCGGATCCCCCGCATTTGGCGCGGGGTCCGTACAGCCACCGTGGCCACCCCTTCCGCGTTGGGCCGAAATTCCCCTTGTCGATCATCGGTGCCTGGCACCGGCAAATATGGCCCACCTGAGTCAATCGAGCCTGGCCTGGGTGGGCTGAAAAGGGTACCAGGTACGATCCCCTCTTCCCGTGGTGCCTAAGGAGACTGCGTAGAGGGCATGAATCGTATCGCCTGCAGATAGCCTCGAAAAGGGGGGTGGCGCCAATGTTTTGGTTCGCAGTAGCGCTCGTCGCATTATATATGACGCATGTGATCCACTAGTCCAAGCAGTCCATGATAAGTAACACAGAGGCCCCGG
>VBAI01000097.1:0-3809 GCA_005882295.1 Candidatus Segetimicrobium genomatis
CGGGGTCAGTGGGGTTGTGGTGCGAGAAGCCCTCCGGCGCCTTGAGGCAGAAGGCCTGGTGGAAACGAAGCGGCGGAAGGGTGCGCGCGTCGCTCCCTTATCTGTGGAGGAGATTACGGAGCTCTACGACCTCCGCATCCTGCTGGAGGAACTAGTCACCCGCTACGCTGTGCCTAATACCGGGCTTTACGATCTCGCAAGAGCCGAAGCGATTCACGAGGTTATGACCCGTGAGCGTGACCCGATCCGATGGCTCGCGCTGAACCGGGAATTTCACACCGCGCTCTTGCTGCCAAGTAACAAACTTCGCTTGCTGAAGTTCGTCAACGACCTCCGTGGGATGGTGGAGCGGTACCTGCGCATGAGTCTCACCGTTCTCCAAGGTTTTGAAGTCGCGCAGAGAGAACACGAGGCGATCTTGGCTGCCTATCGAGCACGCGAGGCCGAAGAGGCAGCGAAATTGGTGGGCGCACATCTCCGCCGTACCGCGAATACCATTGCCGATTTTCTCATCACCCACATGAGAAATTCGGAAGCCAGCCGGGTTAAAGAGTCCCAGTAGGGGCACACGGCAGGCCCCCTCGAACTCAGGACCAGCGTATGGACTGGCTAGGATTTCAGGACAAGGTCGTCATTGTGACCGGGGCAGCGCAGGGGATTGGCGAGGCCGTGGCCCGTGCCTTTTCTGATCATGGTGCTCACGTGATCATCGCCGATCTTAATGCCGCTGGGGCTGAGCAGCTGGCCGGTACCCTGTCCAGATCAGGTTTGTCGGTGCGCGCCGTCGCGGTAGACGTGACGGATGCCAGTGAGGTCACCCGATTGGTGCGTACCACCGTCGAGATGTTTGGCGGTCTCCACATCCTCATAAATGCCGCAGGGGGGTTCGGACGTAGCGTCTCGGCCGAGGAAATTGGAGACGAGCAGTGGATTAAGGTGATCCACCTGAATCTGACGAGTGCCTTTCTCACTTCCAGAGAAGCGATCCCCCACATGAAGGCAGCCCGATGGGGGCGCATCGTGAACGTCTCATCGGAAGCCGGCCGTATGCCAGTCACAATCAGTGCGGCCCACTATGCGGCTGCCAAGGCCGGACTGCTGGGGCTGACGCGTCATCTTGCACGGGAACTTGGTCCGTTCGGCATCACAGTTAACGCAGTGGCGCCGGGGACTACCCGAACGCCAAGGGTCGCGGAATTGCATACGCCGGACCTTGTGGCATGGATCGAAAAGTTGACGCCACTTGGCCGGATTGCCGAGGTCGGCGATCAGGTTGGCCCTATCCTGTTTTTCGCCTCAGAGGCAGCCCGGTACGTGACGGGGGCAACCCTAGACGTTACCGGCGGTCGGGTGATGCTGTAGAGTACGCCACGACGAGGTATTAGGCCAGGATGATAGGCGCAGGGCCTCTGGTCAGCATGCGCGACGTCACGAAACAATTCCCCGGCGTCGTGGCTCTAGACCATGTCAATTTCGAACTTGTTTCCGGAGAGATCCATGCCCTTCTGGGTGAAAATGGCGCGGGGAAATCAACCCTCATCAAGATCATCTCGGGAGTTTACCCGCCGACGTCGGGGGAGGTCTACATCAGGGGAACCCTGATGCACAGCTTCACCCCGTCCTCCGCCAGGGGCCTCGGGGTGGGCACCGTGTATCAGGGCTTGAGTCTGGTGCCCTCGCTTACCGTGACCCAGAATCTTTTCCTGGGCCATGAACAGGCCTCTCATCCGATGGGCTGGCTGGATCGCCCGAGGATGCGGGTGCGTGCTCGTGAGGCCCTGCATGATATCGGTCTCGACGTCGATCCAGATCTCAACGTCGAACGCCTGAGCATTTCCCAGCAACAACTCGTCGAGATCGCCAAGGTGCTGCTCCTTGGGGTTGAAATCCTGATCATGGACGAACCCACCGACAAACTGACCGCACGCGAGGCGGGGAGATTGTTTGCGCTGTTGCGTACGATGCGCCAGGCAGGCAAGGGGGTAATCTACATCACGCACAAGCTAGAGGAGATCATGCAAATCGCCGACCGCGTGACGGTGCTAAGGGATGGCCACAAGGTAGCCACGGTTCCGGCGGGGCAGACTTCTTTCCCACACCTAATCCAGATGATGGTAGGACGCGATATTCGAGAGGTTTTCCCAAAGAAGATCGTACCTCTCGGAAGTGAGTTGCTGGGGGTTAAGCACCTCTCAGTCCCGGGGATCCTGGAGGATGTCAGCCTGTCGGTGCGTGCAGGAGAGATCGTCGGAATGGCCGGCCTTGTGGGGTCGGGGCGGACTGAGCTCGCGAAGGCGATCGTGGGAGCTCTCCCGATGTCACAGGGCGAGCTTCACCTCTTCGGCAGACCGGTTCGCATCTCATCACCGAATGTCGCGGTTCGCAGCGGCCTGGCGCTTCTCCCCGAAGACCGCCACAAGGAAGGCCTCTTCCTTCTCCTTTCAGTGCGAGAAAATATCATGCTTCCGTCCCTACGCCGGATGTGGCTCAATTTTCGGCAGATGGAGAATGTGGCCAGGCAGTTCGTGGAGCGTCTGAGGATTCGGACCCCCTCTCTTCAGACCCCCGCACTGCAACTGAGCGGGGGCAACCAGCAGAAGGTCGTCCTGTCCAAGTGGCTGACGACGAGGGCAAGAGTTTTCATTTTCGACGAGCCGATGCAGGGGATCGACGTCGGGAGCAAAGTTGAAATCTGCCGGTTAATCGGTGAACTTGCGGAGGCGGGAGCGGGCATCATATTGATCTCCTCTGAGCTCCGAGAGATCCTGGCGCTTGCTGACCGTGTCGTTGTCATGCGAAAGGGCCGGATTGTGGCCAACCTGGCACGCGACCAGGCGACTCAAGAGATTGTTCTGGGCGCGATCTTCGGCGAGTCCGCTGCGTGATGGAATCTGACAACAGGCAAAAACAGCAGGCCTATGGCCGGCGGTGAAAGCATCTCCGTGACAGATCATGAGGTGGAACTTGCGGAGCCGCATGTCCGCAAGGGTCTCCGCCTCCGTTGGGAGACGATCGGGGTGCCGGTGGCGATCCTCACCCTGGCCGTCATCTTTGGAGTCTTGAACCCCACGTTTACGCAGCTCTCGAACCTTGCCAACATTAGTCGCCAGATTGCCTCGACGGGCCTCGTGGCATGGGGGCAGACTATGGTAATCCTGACCGCAGGAATCGACCTTTCGGTCGGTTCCGTCGCCGCGCTGGTCAGCGTGGTTTCCGCCAGTGTCGTCAAGAGCCAGGGGACGGCGTCAGGCATTCTCGCCGGGATCGGCGTGGGTACGCTGGCAGGGCTCGTGAATGGCTTCTTCATCGGCAAGATCCGCCTGCCCCCCTTCGTCGTCACGCTCGCGATGATGTCCGCCGCCCGCGGAGCAGCCATGACCTATACTGGCGGCGTCCCTGTTTTCGGCATCGAGTCGCAGTTTCTCGAGTACGTGGGCCAACAATCTATGGCGGGGATCCCGGTCTCCACCGTCGTCGCTATTATCGGCTTCCTCACCGTCTTCCTTGTTCTAACACGAACCCGCTTCGGCCTTGCGCTCTACGCAATCGGCGGTAGCGAACCCGCCGCATTGCTCGCAGGAATCCCGGTGACGCGCTACCTAGTTACCGTCTACGCCTTCTCCGGCTTCCTGGTGGGTATCAGCGGCGTACTGTTGACGGGCCGGATGAACTCAGGGCAACCGTTGATCGGGAGCGGACTAGAGCTCCAGTCCATTGCGGCCGTTTGCATCGGGGGAACCTCGCTATTTGGCGGCAGGGGATCCGTGGTCAGTACGGCTTTCGGCCTCATTCTGGTCGGCATGTTGACG
>VBAI01000097.1:3827-4161 GCA_005882295.1 Candidatus Segetimicrobium genomatis
TCATCCTCGTCTCGGTTCTGGTCAGCCTTGGTAGACGGTGAGGCACGAGATCGAGATGTCGGACTAAAAGGAGGTGGCGCGATATTCGTGGGTGCGCAGGTAGCGCAACAAGCGACCAAAGGAGGAAGAATGATGAGGAAATCGGATGTTTGGGTTAGACGCTACTCGATCCTCCTGGTAATCATCCTGCTCTCGATTGGCGGCCTCCAGCTCAGCTCAGCCAAGGCGCAGGAGAAAAAGGCATTTACAGTCGTCGTATTGATGCCCAACGGTGGCGATCCATATTACCAGAATAAATCCTACGGATATATTCTTGGCAAAACATTCGCCGAAC
>VBAI01000098.1 GCA_005882295.1 Candidatus Segetimicrobium genomatis
CGTACCGTTGCTTCCTTCCGGATCTGGCGGGGTTGGTCAGATCTCGTTGCGCAGGACCCAGCCCTCGTTGCTGCGCGCACCGGCCGGATCCTGATCGACGGCGTCTCGGAGGGGGATTCAGCCCCGCTGGAGCGGATTGCGGGTACAGGGAACCGCTAGCTCCCCACCTAGCACGGCCAACATAGATTCTACTACGGGACTAGGGAATAGGGACTAGCAACTGCACACATGCGACCACAGGTTATGCACTTACCAGTCCCGAGTCCCCAGTCCCGAGTCCCCAGTCCCGCAGTTTCGTTTCAGATGTTCCATCCATACAAGATGGACAGGATCGCCACCACGTTGTTGATTCCGTGCACGGCCATCGAGGAGATGAGGGACCCCGTGCGTTCGTACACCAGCGCGAGTACTATTCCCAGCACGGTGATCGGGAGGAAGTGCACGATCTGCTGATGCACCGCCCCAAAGTAGACGGCAGAGAGCAGGGCCCCGGGCAGCACTCCCCAGCGACGCAACGTGCCGTAGACGAACCCCCGGAAGAAAACCTCTTCGCCCACCGGCACAATCACGCCGACCAGAATCAAGATCCATACTAACGCCGGCGTGCTGAGGCCGGTCCCCAGCAGGCGCGTCAGCACATCGTTCGCGTGTTCCGCCGCAGCCATCGCCTCCGCCCGCTGCGGCCCCACCACCAGGCCGATCAGGCTGACGGCCAGCTGCTCGCTGGCGGCGCTTAGGGGTATGGTCACCGAACCGACAATGATGCCGGCGGCGGCACGCCAGGGCCAGCGGTCCCCCCGCAGCCCCAGCTCCGTCAGCGGCCGGCGATAGCGGACGCGCGCGACATAGGCGGCCAGTGCCAGGAAGAGCAGATTCTGTGCGACCGCAAACGTGGAGAGTTCAGCAAGGGTGGGCACCTCCTCCACGCCGATGGCCTGGGCGATCACCGGCAGGGAGATCATGAAGACAACGGCGATGCCGACCACTTCTCCCCAACCCCACGTATCGGGGAACGCCTCGAAGGTAATGGGGTGCCCGCAGTGCAGACAGGCGGCGCGATGGCCGATCGTCCGGCGCCCGCAGGAGGGGCAGACTGCAACAGATCCAACGGGCCTGGCCGCGATCAGGTACAGGGGCAGGAAGATGGGCAACGCCACCAGCGTGCCGATGGCCCACACCCACCCTTCCCCAGGACCGCCGGCAAAGCGGGCCCGGGCATCCTGCGCCACCCAGGCCGCGGCCGCGGCGGACACGGCAATGAAAATGGCCAGGCCAGGAGGGAACGCCTGCAGCGGGGGGAGGGACACCGACATGGCGGCATGGATTTCGTCGTGACACGCATGGGGTCCTCGCCCACTACATCAACTGCAAGGAGATGGGTGCACCCCGGCGAATTCCAGCCTGGAACCTTCCATTGAGGCCTCTCATGTCCCACGTTTCCTTCTACCGGAAGTGGCGCCCCAAGACATTTGAAGAGATCATCGGCCAGGAACGGGTCACGCGAACGCTCCAGAACGCGATCCGCACCAACCGGGTGGTCCACGCCTACCTGTTTGCCGGCCATCGCGGCACCGGCAAGACGACGACGGCGCGCATCCTGGCGAAGGCGTTGAATTGCGTGCCACCTGTCCGAACTGCGCGGCAATCAGCGGCGGGTATTCGTTGGACGTGATCGAGATCGACGCCGCCAGCAACCGCGGCATCGAGGAAATTCGGGAGCTGCGGGACCGCATTCGCCTGGCACCCACCGAGGGCCGGTACAAGGTCTACATCATCGACGAGGCCCACATGCTGACCACGGAGGCGGCCAACGCCCTCCTGAAGACGCTGGAGGAACCGCCGGCCCATGCCATCCTCGTCCTGGTGACGACGGAGCCGCACCGTCTGCCGGCCACGATCCTGTCCCGCTGCCAGCGGTTCGACTTCCGGCGGGTGTCGCAGAAGGAGATTGTCGCCCGGCTCAAACTCATCGCGGCCGGCGAAGGATTTGCCATCGACGACAAGGCGCTGGCGCTGATCGCCGGCAGCGCCGACGGATCGGTGCGCGATGCAGAGTCGATCCTCGACCAGCTGACCGCGTTCGCCGGTGGGTGCCAGGCGAATGCGGTCCCGCAGCTCCCGAATTTCCTCGATGCCGCGGTTGCTGGCGGCGCAGGCTGAACGCACCACCATCGAAGACATCCTGCGGGTGCTGAACATCCTCTCGGCGGCGGAAAGCGAAGCGCGGTGGAGCCCACAGCCCAGGCTGCTGCTGGAAATCGCACTGATCCGGCTGTGCCGGCCGGAGATGGACCCCACGGTGGAAGGCCTGCGGGCGCGAGTGCAGGCCATTGAACACCGCCTGGGAGGTACTGCGGCCCCCTCGCTGCCTGAGTCACCACCCGCTGCGCCCACCAAGCCACCGGACGTCACGCGCCGCAAGCCAGCGCCGTCGCGGCCGGCGGGGCAGGAGGATGTCAAAGCCGAAGTGACGGTCGCGCCCGGCCCCGCCGTCGCCACGGCCGAACCGGAGGGCGTCCCGGTGATGGTGATCGAGGATGTGCGGCGCCAGTGGGGTCGGGTGCTGGAGGAAGTCAAACGCACGAAGATGTTCTGCCACGCCCTGCTCATCGAGGGAATCCCGCTGCGGATTGAGGGCTCGATACTGGTCATCGGTCTGCGCACCGGCTACAACTTCCACGCGGAGAACCTGCACCGGCCCGAGAACCGCAGCGTGGTGGAGGGCGCGGTCGAGCGGATCCTTCAGCGCCGGCTGCGGCTGCAGTGCACCATCTACGATGGGGCCCCCCCTGGCGTCGAACCACAGGCCCCGGCAGACGGCGACCCGCTGGTTACGAAGGCCGCCGAACTCTTCGACGCTCAGATCCTGGAAGTGAAACCGCTTGAATGAGCAAATGCGGGACTAGGGATTAGGGACTAGGGACTGGGAAAGCACCAGCTGGCTCACAGAAAGGCGTCCCACTAGTCCCCAGTCCCGAGTCCCTAGTCTCGTAGTCTCGGGTGGCAAGATGCGCGACCTCGGTAAGATGATGAAACAAGTCCAGAAGCTTCAGCAGGACGTCGCCCGGCTGCAGGAGGAACTCAAGGCGGAGCGCGTGGAGGCCACGGCGGGCGGTGGGGTGGTGCGCGCGGTCGCCAACGGCCACGGTGAACTCCAGGAGGTCACGATCGACCCGTCTGTGGTGGACCCGTCCGACATCGGTCTGCTCCAGGACCTCGTCGTCGCCGCGGTCAGCGAAGCGCAGCGCCTGGCGAAACAAAAAGCTGAAGAGCGGATGCGCAGCCTCACCGGTGGCCTCCCGTTGCCGCCCGGACTACTCTAAATGAAACTGCGGGACTGGGGACTTGGGACTAGGGACTGGCACATTCAAAGGGAAATGTTGTTACTAGTCCCTAGTCCCCAGTCCCTAGTCCCGTAGTGGTCTCTCAGGCATGTACGCTGAACCACTTGCCCGCTTGATCGAGGAATTGTCGAAAATGCCCACCGTGGGGCCGAAGACGGCCCAGCGGCTGGCATTCTATATCCTGCGCATGCCCAAAGAGGACGCCGAGCGGCTCAGCCAGGCGATCCTCGACGCCAAGAGCAAGATCCGCTATTGTAGCAACTGTTTTCACATTACTGACGTCGACCCGTGCGCCATCTGCACCAATGCGTCACGGACACACAGCATCATCTGCGTGGTGGAAGACCCCCGGGACGTTTTGGCCATGGAACGGACGCGCGAGTACCGTGGCCTGTACCACGTGCTCCACGGCGCGATCTCACCGTTGGATGGAGTCGGCCCCGACGATCTGAAAATTACCGAACTCCTGGCCCGTCTGAAGGGCGATGAGGTCTCGGAAGTCATCGTGGCCACCAATCCCCGCGTGGAGGGGGAGGCGACCGCGATCTACCTCGCCAAGATCATCAAGCCCCTGGGGATCAAGGTCACCCGCATCGCCCACGGCCTGCCGGTGGGGGGCGATCTAGAGTATGCCGACGAGGTCACCCTGGCCAAGGCCCTGGAAGGCCGGAGAGAGATGTGAGCAGCGACTACGAGATTGCTTCGTCGCTTCGCTCCTCGCAATGACGGGCAGGGTTGCGAGTCGACAAAATCATAGCGTATACTGAGTTTTGAGGCGTCCGTAGAATGGATTTTCATAGCCCGACGTACGGCAAACTTAGCTTCCGCCAGATGTTCGGCAGTCTGGTCGGCTACATGAGCGAGGACCCCGAGCAACAGTACCACCTGATCATCGGGACCGACTCGCTGCTCAGCGACCGCACCTGTTTTGTGACCGCCGTGATCGTGCACCGCGTCGGTCACGGCGGCCGGTACTTTTATCGGAAGATGTTCAACCGCAAGATGGAAAGCCTGCGGCAGCGGATCCTT
>VBAI01000099.1 GCA_005882295.1 Candidatus Segetimicrobium genomatis
CGCCGATGTCGCGATTGCCTCCCGATATGTCCCCCGCGGTGGGGTGGACCAGTGGCCATGGGCGCGCAGGCTGGTGAGCCGGGTGGCGACGACGGCGGCACGGGTCGGCCTCGGGCTGCGGGTCCGGGATCCGCTGTCAGGATTTTTTGCCGTCCGGCGGGAGATACTCACCGAACGCGGCTATCGCGGGCTGGGATACAAGTTGCTGGTGGAAATTCTGGCCCGGCATCCGCAGGCGCGGGTCGCGGAGATCCCATACCGGTTCGTAGACCGGCGCCACGGACGGAGTAAACTTGGCATAGGAGAGATCGCGGCATTCATTCGACTGCTCGTGACGCTGAGAGTTGGAAAGTTGGAAAGTTGGAGAGTTGGAAAGTTAAAGATGTGATCCTTAGCCGGGGTCACGGGGGGCAAATCTGAGGCTACAGGCCCGCCGTGCGTGCCAAATATGAAAGATTACGCGTGTGGGTGGAATCGATGGATCTCGTCGAGCAAGTGTACCAAGTCAGCCGGACGTTTCCGCGCCGCGAGGATTTCGGCCTGACATCACAGATACGAAGGGCGGCAGTTTCGGTTTCGGCCAATATTGCGGAAGGGTGTGGAAGATACCACACACGCGAATTCATCCAGTTTCTTTACACATCGCGTGGCTCATTATTCGAACTAATGACACTTCTCGACCTGTCCTCTCGATTGAAGTATCTTGCGGAGACCGAATACGCGGCTCTGAGAGAGAAGTGTGAAGGAATACTGGCTGGATTGAGCGCCCTCCTGCGCAGTCTCGAGGCCCGAGTCAATTGATCTCGGTGTCTCTTTCTCTCCAACTCTCCAACTTTCCAACTCTTCAACTGAGTGTTGGGCGATGGAACTCGGCGTCTTACTGATTCCCCTTCTCATTTTGCTGAGCGGGGCGATTGCCCTGGTCGGCAACGCCGTCGGCCGCAACATCGGGCGCCGGCGGCTCTCGCTGGTCGGGCTGCGCCCCCGGTACACGGCCCAGATCGTGACGGTCGTGACCGGGATGCTGATCACCATCGTGACGTTGATCGTGGTGCTGCTGATTTCCAGCGAGGCCCGCGTGGCGCTCTTCCGGTTGAACGCCGTGCTGCGGCAGACCCGTCAGCTCGAAGAGGAGATCCACAGGCAGGAGGATCGGCTCAAACAGCTGGCCCTGGGAGACATCGCCTACCTGAGCAATCAGGAAGTCCTGCGCGACGTGATCGATGGCCGGCAGCCCGAGGCGGCGGTGCGGCAGCGCGTCCTCGCCGACGTAGAGCGCGCCACTGAGATCGCGCGCGAAAATGGGATCGGGCCGGACAGCCACGGCGATGTCATCGTGCTGACGCCTCCACGGGCTACCTGGGATGCCATCACCCACCTGATCGATCTGCGCGACACAGATACCGTCCTGCGCCTGGTCAGTAGCCAGAACACGCTGAAAGGCGAGCCCCTCATGGTCTTCCTGCAATTATTCGATAATCGGCTCGTCTACGCGCAAGGCACCGTCCTCGTCGAAGGGATCGTTGATGGCCGGCAGCCGCGGGAGGTCATCAGCAGCGAGCTCCTGCGCCTGGCGGATCAGTCGGCCCTGCTGGCGCGAGGACGCGTCCTGCCCCCGCCGTTTACGATTGTGACCGCCTCGCCCGCGGCCCAGGTCGACATCGATGAACACCGCGCCGCCGTCGCCCGGATCCAGCGGGCTGGACGGCAGGTGTTCATCCGGGTGGTGGCCGTGCGCGACGTGTATACGGTCGGCCCGCTGAGCGTCTCGTTCACAGTTGTTGTGCGCTAACCTCCGAAGAAGTTGGAAAGTTGGAGAGGTCACAGCGGGTCCACGGGCTTTTCAACTCTTCAACTCTCCAACTCTTCAACTTTCCAACGGGCGCCGATTTCTGCGAAATGACAGCCAAAAGGGAAACCGACGCCTCCGTGGAATACTGCGCCCAAGAGGTGTGGGTCAAGGGAAGTCCGGTGTAACTCCGGCGCGGTCGCGCCGCTGTAACCGGCGAGTCCGTCTCCACCGTGTGCCACTGAGCAGCCCGTTTCGTCGAGGCGGGCCGCTTGGGAAGGCCGGAGACGGGCCATGATCCGGGAGCCAGAAGACCTGCCCGCACCCAGCGCCCCGCACCATGCGGTACGGGGCAGCGCCACACGCCTTCGCGGCAGAGGAGGTGGGCGGGATGCAGCATTATGGCCCCAGAGGCCGTGTTGGCCGCTGGGGATTTTTGTGGGTGGTCGTAGTGATCGCTGTTCCCTCGATCCAGGATGCGTGGGCGCAGGTCCCCGAGCCTCCGCCACCGCAGCCTCCAACATTTGAACTCCCCGAAGTCATCGTCCCAGGCCGGCGGCCCCAGCCCGTGAGCACGACGCCGGCATCGGTGTCCGTATTAACCCGCGAGGACCTGGAGCGATTGGGGGTGGCCACGATCGGAGAGGCACTCCAGTTTGTGGCCGAAGTTGGGATGCGCGTCCAGGGCGGCCTGGGAGCGCTGAGCCTCCCCAGTATCAGGGGGAGCAGCCCGAATCAGGTGCTGGTGCTGGTTGACGGCATCCCGGTCAACAGTGTGATGCAGGGACTGTTCGACCTCAGCACGCTGAGCACTGCGGAGGTTGACCGGGTGGAAATTCTGCGCGGTCCATTTTCTGCGATCTACGGCGGCCAGGCGCTGGGCGGCGTGATCAACGTGATCACGTCAACTGCGCCCGGCGTCCAACTCGGTGTCCGCTGGGGGGACCTGTCCAATGATGGGGTCTCGGGCCGGTGGTCCGCCGTGGATGGACGGGTCATGATTGCAGGCGACCGTTTCTCGTCGGCTGGCTTTCGAC
>VBAI01000231.1 GCA_005882295.1 Candidatus Segetimicrobium genomatis
AGACGCATCGCCGGGTGCAGCGCTCCCCGTGATGCCATCCCTGGCGCCGGATACAGCCCGTACATCGCCAGCCCGACCCTGACCATGTCGAAGTGCGTGTGGGGCGCGGTCAGGGCCCCGGCGCTGTTGGCGGCATGGATCAGCGCGTGCGGCACACGCGCCCGGACCATTCCCGCGACGGGCTGAAACCGCGCCAGTTGGTCGCGGGTCATCTCATGGTCGGGCTCATCGGCACACGCCAGCTGCGTGTAACACCCTTCGACCCTGATCCCTTTGGCCAGCAGGCGGTCCAGCAGCATCGGCACGTCCTGGGGAAACATGCCCAGCCGCGTCATGCCGGTGTCCACCTTGAGGTGGACCGGAGGGACGGCACCCACGTGCTGGAGCGCGATCTCCGCCATTTCCGCGGACGTGATGCTGATGCTCAGCCGATGGGCCGCAGCGTCGGCCACCTCACCCGAGGTCAGGCCGCCCAGGACCAGAATGGGCGCGTCGATCCCACCCAACCGGAGTGCGACACCCTCGCCCAGTGTGGCGACGCCCAGCCAGGCCGCGCCGGCTGCCAGGGCGGCCCGGCAGACAGGTACGACCCCGTGACCATATGCATCCGCTTTGACCACACTCATCAGCCGGCAGGACCGCGACAGGAGGTGGCGGATGGTCTGGATGTTTCCGGCGATGGCGCCCAGGTCCACCTCCGCCCACGCCCGCAGCGCCGTCGTCTCCGACGATGGCCCCAGTGGCGTCACAACCTCGCGTTTTCGCGCTCCGCCCCGAGCCGACGAAGTCGGCGTGGGGGTTCCCGTACTCGTCCGCTTTCTCTTGGTGGTCATTCCCCTGCCCATCGTTTCGACGCACGGTGATGGCGCCCTACTCTGCGACGCCCCGCAGCGCAGGTAGGAGTGCCACGCGTGTAGTAATACCGAATCGATCCCCATTCCTTGTTTGGAGTAGCAGAGGGTCCTTTGCGAAGGAGGCACACGATGGTTCGGCAGATACGGGGGCTCACAGTGGTGAGCTTGTTGGTTATCCTGGCGCTGGCGCCGTTCAGCTCGGCCGGCGCGGCCATGGGCGGCAAGCTGGAGATCTTCAGCTGGTGGACCGCCGGAGGCGAGGCCGAAGGGCTGTCAGGCATGTTCAGCGTGTACAAGAAACTCTACCCCGGCGTGGAGATTGTGAACGCGACGGTGGCCGGCGGGGCGGGGACCAACGCCAAGGCCGTGCTGGCCACCCGCCTGACGGGCGGCGACCCGCCGGATTCGTTCCAAGTCCATGCGGGGCTGGAAGTGCAGAAATACGACCCCGCCGGGTTCCTCGACCCTCTGGACGCCATCTTCAAGTCCGAGGGATGGGAGAAAGTCTTTCCCTCCGGCCTGCTGACCCTGCTGCGGTATCAGAGCCATTACTGGTCGGTGCCCGTAAACATCCACCGCGCGAACGTGATGTGGTATAGCAAGAAGGTCTTCACCGCCAGTTATCTCACCCCGCCAAAGACATTCGATGAGTTCTTTAAAGTCGCCGATGCGCTCAAAGCGAAGGGCATCGTCCCCTTCGTGCTCGGCGACAAAGAGGGGTGGGAAGCGGGTCATGCATTTGAGGCCGTCTTGATCGGCACGCTGGGCCCAGACGGCTATCGCGGCCTGTGGACCGGCAAGACGCAGTGGACGGACACCCGGGTCACTTCTGCGCTGAACACCTTTAAGAGGATGCTCACGTATACCAACAGTGATCACGCCGCGCTGACCTGGGATGGCGCCGGGCAGTATCTGATCGACGCCAAGGGCGCCATGGAAATCATGGGCGACTGGGAGAACGGCTGGTTCCAGTCCAAGAACTATGCCGACTACGGCTGGGCGCCCCCGCCGGGTAATACCGGCGTCTTCGACGCGCTGTCTGACTCGTTCTCCTTGCCCAAGAAGGCTCCCGACCGCGAGAACGCCGTGAACTGGCTCAAGGTGGCTGGATCGCGGGCGGGGCAGGAAGCCTTCAATCCCAAGAAGGGCTCCATCTGCGCCCGCACCGACTGCAACCAGTCGCTGTTCAACGCCTACCTGCAGTCTGCGGCCAAGGACTGGCGCAGCAACGCGCTCGTGCCCAGCGTGATTCATGGCGCCGCATCGTTTGAGAGCTGGGCGACCCAGTACAAGGACGCCCTGGCGCTGTTCGTGACCAGCGGCGACGTCGCCAAGACGCAGGCCACCCTGCAGGCTGCGTGCAAGGACGCCGGCGTCTGCAAGTAGAGTCTGTGTAACAGCGAGCGGCGAGGCAGTCCGATCACGGGCTGCCTCGCTGCGCGCTTGGACGGACATCCCCGTGGCGCACGAGACCGTTCCAGCCCAGATGCAATCGGTCGCCACTCCCCGCATCACCCCGCGGCGGTGGCATCCCAGTGCCGACCGGTTGGCCTCCGTCCTGCTGATCGCGCCATCGGTGCTGGCCATTGCGGTGTTCGTGTACGGGTTCATCGCCTTTACCGGGTTTGCCTCGCTCACGAAGTGGAATAGCCTGAGACCCGACTTCACCTTCGTCGGCCTCGCAAATTACGCCAGGCTGTTCTCCACCGTGCGGTTTCAGATTGATCTGCACAACACCGTGACGTTCACGGTCTTGTTTTTGCTGTTCTGCCTGACGTTAGGGTTTGGGCTGGCCGTGCTGCTTGACCGTGGAGTCCGCGGCGAAGGGATCTTCCGCAGCATCTTCCTGTTCCCGCTGGCGCTGTCGTTCATCGTCACCGGGGTGGTCTGGCGCTGGCTGCTCAACCCCGGAAGCGTGGAGTTGGGCAGTACAGGCGTGAACCTGTTGCTAGAGCGGGTGGGGCTGGGCTTCCTGAAGTCCGGCTGGTACACGGATCCCGCCATTGGCATCAAGGCCGTCGTCGTCGCGGCCACCTGGCAGCTCTCAGGCTACGTCATGGCGATGTACCTGGCGGGGCTGCGCGGCATCCCGGAGGAACTGCGTGAAGCCGCGGTTGTGGATGGGGCCAGTGAATTCAAGGTCTACCGGCACATCATCGTACCGCTGCTGCACCCCATCACGCTTGGCGCGATGATCATCCTGGGGCACACCTCTCTGAAGATCTTCGATCTGGTCGTGGCGATGACCGGGCCCGGTCCGGGCTTTTCCTCGGACGTGCCGGCCTTCTTCATGTTCGATACCACGTTCCGCGGCAACTACTTCGCGCAGGGGGCTGGCATCGCCGTGATCCTCCTGATCATGGTGGCCGTGCTGATCGTGCCCTACCTGGTCTTCAGCCTGCGCACGGAGACGCAGCGATAGCGGTGCGCGCCGCGGTGCCCATGACTCGCCGCCAGGTTCCCTGGCTGCGCCCGGTGGCCTATGCCATCCTCGTGGCGGCGGCCCTCTTTTATCTCCTCCCGATTTACGTTCTGGTGATCACCGGGATGAAGAGTTTCGCCGAGGTGAATCTCTACCGGATGTGGGACCTGCCCAGTCGATTCTCGCTGGACAGTTTCGTGAAAGCCTGGCTGGGGAGCGAGGCTCAGGGGTTCCGGGGGTTGAACCACAACTTCTGGAACAGCGTCCGGCTGGCGGTCCCCGCCACGCTGTTGTCGGCCACCCTGGGATCGATGAACGGGTACGTGCTGTCGAAGTGGAGATTCCGCGGCTCGGACAGCCTCTTTACGCTGATCCTCTTCGGGATGTTCATTCCCTACCAGAGCATCTTGATCCCACTCGTCCAGGTGCTCAGCCGTGTTGGGCTGTACGGCTCGATCACAGGCTTGATCTTCGTCCACGTCGTGTACGGAATTCCGATTACCACGCTGAT
>VBAI01000078.1 GCA_005882295.1 Candidatus Segetimicrobium genomatis
CGCGGCCTCGCAATGACAGAAAGGATGCGGGCCTCGCAATGACAGGAAAGGGTGCTCCACACCGGCGAAGGAGGGTGCATCCGGGTCCGGAGGTGATGTCGTGAGAACGGGTCTCGCCGTAGCGGTGGCTGCGGTCATGCTTCTGACCATGTCCGGCCTGGGGGCCGGTCAGGAGCCGGTCACCATCACGTACTGGCAGTACTTCTTCCAAAGCAAGGTCACGCTCGTCGATGAAGTCATCAAGCAATTTGAGGCGCAGAGCCCCGGCATTCACGTCGTGCACGAAAACTTCCCCTACGACGCCTACAACCAGAAAGTGGCGAGCGCGGTGCCGGCCGGCCAGGGGCCGGACGTGATCAACCTGTTTTATGGCTGGGTGCCGCTGTATGTGGACGGCGGCTACCTGCAGCCGCTGCCGGTCGAGGCGTTCTCCCCGATGGAGATCGAGCGCGACTTCGTACCGATGGTGAAGAACTCGAAGTTCGACGGGAAGTACTGGGCGTTGCCGACCGCGGTGCGCAGCCTGTCGCTGTTCTACAACGCTGATCTGCTCCGCGCCGCGGACATCGCCCGTCCGCCGATCACTTGGGACGAGTTCCTGACGGCCGCTCAGCGGACGACCGTCCGGGATGCGGCCGGCCGCACCACCACCGAGGGCTTCGGCGTGTCCCCGGCGGGCCAGGACCACCAGATGATCCGCGAAGTGCTCTTCCGGCAATGGGGCGTCGCGCCCTATAGCGCCGACGGCAAGCGCGTCACCTACGCCACGGCCCAGGGGGCCGAGGCGCTGAAGTGGTACACGGATCTGATCACGCAGCACAAAGTGGGCGTCATCGACTTCTTCCCCGGGGGCAACGGGTACCGTGATGCGTTCATCGCCGGCCGGGCGGCGATGATCGTCGACGGTTCGTTCGCCATCGCCTCGGTCCGCGCCGGCGCGAAGGCCGCGTGGGGAGTGGTGCCGCTCCCGCGGCGGACGCTCGGCGGGGAGCGGTCCAACTTCGGGTCGTATTGGGTGCACGGCATCACCGTCCACGCGCAGGGCCCGCGCCGTGAGGCGGCGATCAAGTTCCTGAAGTTCCTGGTCTCTGAACCGGTGCAGCGGGTGTGGCTCCAGCGGGTGGGGGAGCTGCCGGCCAGCCGGAAGCTGGTCGATGATCCGCAGCTGGCCGCCGATCCCATCTACGGGCCGTTCATCCAGGGGCTGGCGTACGCGCGGGCGACGTTCTTCGTGGACGAGACCGCCCAGCGCCAGGTGCTGGTCGACGCGGTCAACGAGGTCGTGGTGAACAACAAGCCGCCGCGCCAGGCGCTGGATGAGGCCGCTGCCAAGGAACAGAAAATCCTGGACGAGTTCTGGAAGAAGCACACCGGGAAGTAATGGGCCTGGGAACGCGGCGGGCGCTGTGGGCCTACACGTTCCTGCTGGTGCCGCTGCTGTTCTTCCTCACGATCCGGCTGGCGCCGGCATTCTCGGCGTTGTACATCAGCCTGCACGAGTGGAACATTATTTCGCCCAGCAAGCCATTCGTCGGCCTGCAGAACTTCCGCCTGCTGGCGCACGATCCCAGTTTTGGGCGCGCCGCGGTGAACACTCTCCGCTACGTGCTCGTCGGCATCCCCGCGCAGATCGCGCTGGGACTGGTGCTGGCCCTGGCGCTGCAGCGGATCAACCGGTTCCGCGGTCTGTTCCGGGCGCTGTACTTTATGCCGTTTGTGACGCCGATCGTCGCCGCGGCCTGGGTCTGGCAGTGGATGTACTCGCAGAACTTTGGTCCGCTCAACGGATTGCTCGCGGAGTTGAGGTTGCCGCTGCAGCCCTTTCTGCGCAGTCCCGCGCAGTCCTTGTACGCGGTGACGGCCATGACCGTCTGGCAATTTCTCGGATTCCAGGTGGTCATCTTTCTGGCCGGGCTGGAGGCGATTCCGCGCGTCTATTACGAGGCGGCCGCGGTGGACGGCGCGTCGGGCTGGCGTCTATTCCGGCACATGACGGTGCCGCTGCTGAACCCCACGCTTGTCTTCTCCGCCGTGTACGGCACGATCGTCTACCTGCAGCTGTTCACGCAGGTGCTCAACATGACGTTCGGGGATCAGGGCGGCCCGCTTGCCAGCACGCTGACGATGGTCCTGTACGTGTACCAGCTCGGGTTCCAGCGCTTCAAGATGGGCGAGGCCGCCGCGGCCACGGCGGTGCTCTTCGCGGTCATCCTGGTCATCACGCTGCTGCAGATGCGGGTGCTGTCGAAACCGGTGGAGTATTGATGCGCGACCCCAAGACCGCATTCGTGTATCTAGCCCTTGGCGCCGGTGCGGTGGTGGTCGCATTTCCCTTTTACTGGATGCTGGCCAGCGCGCTCAAGCCGCTCACGGAAATCTACGACCTGCGCCTGATCCCAGCGCATCCCACGCTGGCGAACTTCACTGAGGTGCTGACCCGCACGCGGTTCCCGCGGTGGTTCGGCAACAGCCTGATCGTCGCCGCGATCACGACCGCCTCGGTGGCATTCTTCGACTCGCTCGTAGGGTACGTGCTGGCCAAGCTGCAGTTCCCTGGTCGGGGCGTCATCTTCGTGATGATTCTCGCCACGCTGATGATTCCAACGGAGATGCTGGTCATCCCCTGGTATGTCATGTCGAGCGCGTACGGCTGGATCAATACCTACTGGGGGATCATGTTTCCCGGTTTGCTCTCCGCGTTCGGCGTCTTTCTCATCCGGCAGTTCATGTCGGGTGTGCCCGACGAACTCCTCGATGCGGGGCGTATGGATGGAGTCACCGAATTCGGCCTCTACTGGCGGATCGCCCTCCCGCAGATCCGGCCCGCGCTGGCGGCGCTGTGCATCTTTACCTTCCTGGGGAACTGGAACGCCTTCCTGTGGCCGACGATCGTGATCCAGACGGCGAACATGCGGACGCTGCCGGTCGGCATCGCGTTGTTCTCCGGCGAGGCGGGCTCGGCGTGGAACCTGATCATGGCGTCGTCGGCCCTGGCGGTCCTGCCGGTGCTGGGGGTGTTTGCCGTGCTGCAGCGCCAGATCATTGAAGGCATCACGCTGACCGGGCTGCGGAGCTGAGGGATGATGGAATCATCCGCGCAGGCCGATGTCCCGGTCCTGGACTTTCATGCGCATTTCCCGGTGCGCGCGGAGCCCGATGCCGCCCAGGTGGAGTACGTGCGGCGCTTCGGGGACGCGAAGTGGGCGGTGATCCGGCGCCATCTGGCCGCGGACCAGGAGGCCTGGCGGCGGGCGTGGGGTTTTCCGGCGCCCGAGCCGGCGGGCGACGATGCCGAGATGGCCGCGCGGTGGGCGCAGGAGGTCGAGAGGCACCGGCTCGTGCGGGTCGTCTTCGTGACCGGCGGCGGCAACGAGCGACTCGCCTCGGCCCTCAAACCATACTCGGACAAGTTCGTCGGGTTCGCGCATCACGACCCATTCGCGCCGGACGCCCCCGCGGCGCTCGAGCGGGCGGTGAGGACATTCGGGCTTCGAGGCTACAAGATCATCGCGCCGCACCACCAGGACCGGCTGGACGGCGAGCGTCTCTACCCGCTGTGGGAGACGGCGGAGCGCCTGAAGATCCCGGTGCTCATTCACTTCGGCCCGCTGCGGTACGAGGGCATCGTCGCCGGTCCCAACATCAGCCCGCTCGTGCTGCAGGACGTGGCGCGGGCGTTCCCGGAGGTTCCATTCGTCGTTCCTCACTTCGGCTGTGGCTACCCGCGCGAACTGTTGCACCTGATGTGGGTCTGCGGGAACGTCTACGTGGATACGTCCGGCAGCAACGAATGGATGCGGTGGATGCCCTACGCGCTCGATTTGAAAGCCCTCTTTGGGAAGTTCCTGGAGACCGTGGGGCCGCAGCGGATCGTCTTCGGCACCGACTCGTCATGGTTTCCGCGGGGGTTCGCGCGCCGGTATCTTCAGGTTCAGTTCCAGGCCTGCCGTGAACTCGGCCTCGGCCAGGACGCCCTGCGCCTGATCTTTGCCGGGAACGCCGCCCGCCTGCTCGGTCTGCCGCTGCCCGGTCCCGAGAGCGATGACCGTTAAGCGTCGTGCGGGAGCCCCCGAGGTCATCGTCGCCGGCAGCGTCTACTGGGATCTGATCTTTTTCAACCTGAACGAGCCGCCCACACTGGGAGAAGAGGTGCGGACAGACCGCTTCACCATGACCCCGGGCGGCGGAGGCTACATTACGGCGGTCGGGCTGGCGCGTCTTGGCGTGCGGACGGCGCTACGGACCTACGTCGGGCACGACCAGTTGGGACAGTTGCTGCTGGATGCGATGCGGCGCGAGCACCTGAATGTATCGGGTGTGAAGCGCCATCCCACGCTTGGCTCAGCGATCTCGGTGGCCTTCTCGACGACCGGAGACCGCGGCTTCCTCACCTACAAAGGATGCGCGGGCGAGACCGGGGAGCTGCTCCGGGCATGGAAGAGGTCTGCCGCCCGTCATGTGCACTTCGCCGGGATGCGATCTCCATTTGAACCTCATGTGAAGCTGCTGGAGCAACTGCGCCGCGAGCAGATTACGACGTCCCTGGACATCGGCTGGAATCCGGAGGTGTACGCCGACCCGGGGTTTCGGGAGATTGTGAAACGGGTGACGATCTTCATGCCATCGCAGCGCGACGCCAAGTGGTTCACGGGGCGGTCCGATCTCGGAGAGGCCGTGGGCGCGTTGGGGGAGATGGTGCGGGTGCCGGTCGTCAAGGTCGGGTCCGAGGGCGCCGTGGGTCTGGAGCAGGGACGCGTGGTGACCGTCCGTCCTCCCAGTGTCGAGGTGGTCGATACCACCGGCGCCGGCGATGCGTTCAACGCCGGGTTCATCTGGGCCTTCGTGCGCGATGAGCCGCTGGAACGATGTCTGCTGGCGGGCAATATCTGCGGCGCCTTCTCGACACGCGCGCCGGGCGGGACACCGGCGTTCCCGACGCTGCGCGAGTTCCGGACCGCCCTCCGGGACGCGTCGCCGTGATCGTCGCCGTCGCCGGCGGCGGAGGGATGCGCACGCCGCTGATGATCTCGGGGCTGATTGAGCGCCGCGCGCGCCTGGCGGTCGAACGCGTCGTGCTGTACGACACGGATCCGGATGCGCTGCACCTGGTCAAAACGCTGGCCGATGCGCTGCTGGTCCGCAGTGGCCGGCCCTTTGCCCTCCAGACCACCACCTCGCCGGCGGGCGCATTTGATGGTGCCTCGTTTGTGATTACCAGCGTCCGCGTCGGGGGTCTCGCGGGCCGGATCATCGATGAGCAGGTCCCACTGGCATATGGGGTGGTGGGGCAGGAGACCACGGGTCCGGGTGGCTGGGCAATGGCCCTGCGGACCATTCCAGTCTTGACCGACCTTGTGGCGAGGGTCCGCCGCCGGGCACCCGAGGCGTGGGTCATCAACTTCACGAATCCCGCGGGTCTGATCACACAGGCGCTGACGGCGTCGGGAGAGACCCGCGTGGTCGGCATCTGTGACAGCCCGCCCGCGCTCGGCAGGAAAATCGCTGCGCAGCTGAGGGTGCCGGAGTCTGCGGTGCGGCTCGACTACCTGGGCCTCAATCATCTCGGCTGGGTTCGCGCCGTCTGGACGGATGGCGCCGATCGACTGCCGGAGATTCTCAGTAGCGACGACGCGATCCGGGCGATCTACGGCCGGCCGCTGTTCGAGCCCGGCGAGGTCAGACGGTTGGGGCTGCTGCCAAACGAGTACCTGCAATATTACTATCATCACGACGAGGTTGTCGGCCGCCTGCGCGCAACGCCCCGGACGCGCGCGGAGGACGTGGCCGACGTGGCGGCGCGTTTGAAGACGTCGGCGCTGGAGGCGGTCACACGCGGCGAAGATCCGCTGCCGGTCTATGAGGCGGCGATCTTCGCGCGGCGGTCATCTTATATGGCGACGGAGACCGGCCAGCGCCGGGATCTAGCGATGATGGGCGGGCACGTTGAAGGCGGATACGCCCGCGCCGCGCTTGACGTGATCGAGGCGATGCTCCATCCGCAGAGCCGGGAGTTGATCGTGAACACCGTCAACCAGGGCGCGATTGCAGATCTCGACGACGCCGACGTGGTAGAGGTGCCGAGCCGCGTCGGGCCGGATGGGGCGCACCCGCGGTCGATGGGAGGACTGCCGGTAGCGGTGCGGGATCTGGTCTTGCGGGTGAAGGCGTACGAGCGCGCAACCGTCGCGGCGGCGTTGCACCGGTCGTGGCGGGAAGCGGTCGCAGCGCTGGCGCTGCACCCGCTGGTGCCTTCGCCGGAGGTGGGCGAGAGGATCGCCGGAGAGTACCGCCGGCGGCACGGGCCGTCCCTGGGATACCTGGGTTAGAGATTGCTTGCCACCCCGCAAATTTGGGTAGCGAATTTGCGGGGACCCCGGCAAATGCTGCGCTCCTCGCAATGACTGCCTGATCGTCATCGCGAGCGCCGAAGGCGCGTGGCGATCTCCGTGACCGGAGATTGCTTCGGCCCTGCGGGCCTCGCAATGACTACCCGCTTCGTCTTGGCCAGGCGTTTCATGGGGGAGCGGACGACCTTGCCGTTACGCATGCGGGCGCCATAGGCGGCTAAGCCCCTGGGCGTGATGTAGCCTTCGGTCAGGTCGCGCTGGACCAGCTCCAGCGGCCGCTCGCGCGGGGCGCCGAAGCCGCTGCCTCCGGCCGCCTCGAGGATGACGACGTCTGATGACTTTCGCAGTTCGGCCAGTTGCGTCAGTCCTGCTGCCTTAGTGATCACCTTGCCGGCGATCTTGTAGCGCCCCGGCCCCGCGGACCGGCCACCCAGCAAACCCTCTAGCGGCGACCCAATTCCGTGGGGAAGAACCTGAGCCTGCACCGGCAGCCCGTCGTCGTACAACTTGCGGATGACGACCTGCTGGCCGAGCCCGCCGCGATGCCGCCCCGCGCCGGCCGAATCCGGGATGAGCTCTTTGCGTTCTACCATCAGCGGCGTGCGCTGCTCGAACATCTCCACGGGGACGTTGGCCGCAGAGGTCGGATAGAGCACCGCGGAATTCCCGTCCGTATTCCGGCCGCCCCCCTGGCCACCGCCGAACATAATGTGGTCGTTGAAGGTGCGGCCGTGGGCGTCGCGGCCGTATCCGGCGCACAGCGCCGGTAAGCCGGTGAACGCCTGCACGTGGTCCGCCAGCACCGGCGCGAGGGCGCGGAAGACGGCCGGTCCGCAGAACCATCCGACCATCGTGCGCTGGTTCACCGAGGCCGGATACCGGCAGTTCAGCACACTACCTTCCGGCGCGCGGACGTGCAGCGGGCGGAAGCATCCGGCATTCGACGGGATCTCCGGCGTGAGGATCGACTTCAACGCGTAGGTGGTGTGCGCGGCCGCGTATGTGCCGGTGCAGTTCACCCCGCCGAAGGGCAGTTCCGGCGGCGCGCCCTCCCAGTCCACGGTCAGCTCGTCGCCCGCCACGATCACCTTGCACGGCAGGCGCAGGCGCTGGCCGGCGACCTCGAACTCCACCTCGCTGGCGTAGGTGCCGTCGGGAACCGCGGCGATCGCTTCCCGCATCGCGGTCTCCGCGCGGTGCTGCACCTCGTGGGCCAGCGGCTCCAGCGTCTCCAGGCCGTACTCTTCCATGAACTCGAGGAGGCGTTGCGCGCCGATGCGGTTGCTGCCGACCTGCGCCTGAATGTCGCCGAAAACCATTTCCGGGCGCCGGACGTTGCGCCGGATCATCGCCGCGACGTCGTCATTCAGCCGGCCGGCGCGGTACAGCTTGAGCGGCGGAATCTGCAGCCCTTCCTCATACACCTCGCGGGCGTGGCCGGAATCTTTCGTGCCGCCGATGTCCGAACAGTGTCCGATCGAGCCGACCAGCCCCACCATCTGCCCGCTGCGAAACACCGGCGTGACGACTGCCAGATCGAAGAGATGGCCGGCGCAGACCCAGGGGTCGTTGGTAATGAGCACGTCGCCATCTTCCAGCTCATTGGGCGGGAATGATTCGAAGAGCGCCTTGATCGCCTGCGGCAGCGTCAGGTTGAATACCGGCATCGAGCGCGGCGAGTGGGCGATGGAGTTGGCGCGCGCATCCAATAGTTCGCAACCGAAATCCTGCGCCTCGCCGATGATGGTGGAAAACGCCGTCCGCCAGATCGTGACCCAGCACTCCTCGGTGATATTGATGAGGCGGCTCCACATGATTTCAAGCGAGACGGGGTCAAACAAAGGCAACCTCCTCAGCTACACAATCACCTGCTAATCCTTTTCGCTGTTGTTTGTGATTGTGTAGGTTGTGTCGTTTGTGTAGGTTGTGTAGATTGACCGATCTCTATGACAAGGTTGCGCTGTCCATCGACGGTCAGCCGGTCCCCCGGCCACAGCAGCGTCGTCGCCTCGGCTTCCTCGATCACCGCCGGGCCATCGATGGAACGCTCCGTGAGGTGCGCTCGCGCGTAGACCGGGACATCAACGAAAGACCGGCCGTCAGGCAGATAGGTCGACCGCCGGCGCTTGAGCGCCTGCTCCGGCGAGGTCGCGCCGTCCGATGATCCCCGCAGGTCAACCTTCGCGCCCGGTGCGCTGACGAGCACCCGCCAGTTCAGGACCTGCACCGGATAGCCGTCGAGCGCCAGGCCGAAGAGGCGGGCGTATTCTGCATCGAAGCGTTCGCGGATCGCAGGCACCACGCCGGGATGCAGCCGGTCCGGGAGCGGTACCTCGATGTCGTGAAACTGCCCTGTGTAGCGCATCTCCGCGCGCCGCTCGGCCCGCACCGATGACGCGGGCATCCCCGTCGCCAGAACCATCTCGCGGCCTCGGTCTTCCATCTGCACGAAGAGCCGCTCGACCTCGTCCCAGTTCAGGCTCTGCAGTTCTCCAGTCAGCGAATGGCCGAAGTCGAAGCCCGCCGGAGCTACCAGGAGTCCGAGGGCCGAGGCCAGCCCCGATGCCGGGGGGATGATCGCCTGACGCATGCCGAGCAGTCGCGCCACGCGCGCCGCGGCCGCCGGTCCGGCGCCGCCGAAGCCGACCAGCGCAAAGCGGCGGGGATCCTGCCCGCGTTCGATCAGGTAGAGGCGTGCCGCCTGCGCCATGCTCTCGCACACGATGGCGAAGATGCCCCACGCGGTCTCCACGGTGTTCAAGCCCAGCGGGACCCCGACGCGTGACACCGCCTCACGGGCCGCCCCGGCATCCAGCGGCATCGCGCCGCCGAGAAACGCGGCCGGGTCGTAGTAGCCGAGAACGACGCAAGCATCGGTGACGGTCGCCGCAGTGCCGCCGAGCCCATAGCAGGCCGGCCCCGGATCGGCTCCCGCGCTCTGCGGGCCCACGCGCAGCAGCCCCATGCTGTCGACACCGGCCAGCGATCCGCCGCCCGCGCCGATCTCGATCATGTCGACCACCGGCGTTTTCACCGGCAGGCCGGAGCCCGGTTTGAAGCGGTGAACGCGCGCCACTTCTATCGTCGGAGTCACCTTCGGCCGGCCGTCGCGCACCAGGCAGATCTTAGCCGTCGTCCCACCCATGTCAAATCCCACCAGGTCCGGCTGCCCGATCAACGAGCCGATGTGACCCGCGAGCAATGCGCCCGCGGCCGGTCCGGATTCGAGGAGGCGGACGGGGAAACGCCGCGCGACGTCTGGGGCGGCGAGGGTGCCCGACGACAGCATCAGCAGGAACCGTCCGCGGAAGCCGTCCGCAGCCAGCGCCGTTTCCATTCCGCGCAGGTAGTGATCGACCAGCGGCTGCACGTACGCGTTGCACACGGTGGTACTGGTGCGCTCAAACTCGCGGATCTCAGGACTGATTTCGCTGCTGACGGACACGCTGAGATCAGGGAACTCCCGCTCAAGCAGCGTTTTGACCAGTTGCTCGTGAGCCGGATTGCGATAGGCATGCAGGAAGCAGACCGCAACCGCCTCGACGCCCTGGCGGACGAGGTTGCCCACCGTGCGCCGGACCGCCGGCACATCGAGCGGCACCCGCACCTCCCCGTCTCTCGTGATGCGCTCGCGCACGCCTACCCGCCAGCGCCGCGGCACCAGCGGGTCGGGGTACTTCAGGAACAGATCGTAGATGTCGTAGCGCTGCTCTTTGCCCATCTCCAGCGTGTCGCGGAATCCTGCCGTGGTGAGCAGCGCGGTGGCCGCGCCCTTGCGTTCGATGAGGGCGTTGGTCACCAGGGTGGTGGCATGGATGAGGATGGTGATCTGGGCCGGCGTGATGCGGGCGCGGGCGCACAGTTCCCGCAGGCCGCGCAGGGCGGCCTCCTCCGGCGCGTGGGGCGTGGTGAGGATTTTGTGGCCGTGCAGCGCTCCGGAGGCCTCGTCCAGGAGAACGAGGTCGGTAAACGTGCCGCCGATGTCAACAGCGAGACGATAGGACATGTTCTTTGTCATCGCGAGGCCCGCAGGGCCGTGGCGATCTCCCCTCACGCCGTCATCGCGAGCGCAGCGAAGCGATCTCCTCTAAGATGGAGATTGCTTCGCCCCCTTCGGGGGCTCGCAATGACAAGCTCACTCCCTCCTCGCAATGACATTAGGCAACCCGGGGGCGCCGAGGGCGGGATCATAGAGAATACACCGTGCCGCGTGGCCATCGCCCAACGTGATGAGCTCAGGTACGACGCGGTCACACCCATCGATCCGCGCGTAGCACCGCGGGTGAAATGCACATCCCGGCGGCACGCGCGAAGGGCTCGGGATCTCTCCCCGCAGGACGATTTTCTCCGGAATCAGCGCCGCCTCCTCATCGGAGACCGTCGGAATGGCCGATAGCAGAGCCCGTGTGTACGGGTGGCTCGGTGATGTGAATAGCCTCTCCGCCGCCGCCAGCTCCACGATCTTCCCCAGGTACATCACGGCAATGGACTCGGCCACGTTGCGCACGAGACTCAGATCATGCGAGATAAAGAGGTATGTGAGCCGTAGCTCGCGCTGCAACCGACGCAGCAGCCCGATAATCTTCGCCTGCACCGACACGTCCAGCGCCGAGGTCGGTTCGTCGAGCACGATCAGTCTTGGATGAAGAGCGAGCGCCCGGGCAATCGCCACGCGTTGCCGCTGGCCGCCGCTGAGGGCGTGCGGGTAGCGAAACAGAAAGTCCCTCGGCGGCAGCGCCACCCGCTCCAGCAGCTCGCGCACCTGCCGCAGCCGCGCCACCGGCGTGCCGATGCCGTGGACGACCAGCGGCTCTTCGATGATTTCCTTCACGCGGCGCCGGGGATTCAACGACGAGGCCGGATTCTGAAACACCATCTGCATCTGCCGGCGCACAGGCCGCAGCGCCTGTTCATCGAGGCCTGTAATGTCGCGTCCTTCGAAGACGATCTGTCCATTCGTCGGCGTCAGCAGCCGAGTCAGCAGTCGGCCGAGCGTGGTCTTGCCCGATCCGGTCTCGCCCACCAGGGCCAGGGTCGTGCCTTCCTCGATTGCCAGGCTCACACCATCGACGGCTTTCACATCGCCGACTCTCCGGCGCAGCAACCCTGCGGTGACCGGGAAATACTTGACCAGCCCGCGCGCGTCCAGCAGAGTCATCGTCGTGTCGAGGCGGGGTAGAGGTGGCAGGCTGCCAGCCGTCCCGGCTCAGAGGCGGCGAGCAGCGGCCGCTGTTGATCGCAGATCGCCATGCGGAACGGGCAGCGCGGCGCAAAGCGGCAGGCCGGCGGGGGGTCGATGTAGTCGGGAATGCGGCCCTCGATGCCCTCGCCGATGGAGCCAGAGAGGCGCGGGATCGCGGCAAGCAACCCCTGCGAGTACGGATGCAGCTGGCGGCTGAACATCGCGGCGGTCGGGGCGACTTCGGCGATCTCGCCGCCGTACATGACGTAGATGCGGTCGGAGACCAGGCGGGCCACGCCGAGGTTGTGCGTGATGTAGAGTACCGACAACCCCTGGGTGCGCACGAGCTCGCGCAGCTCTTCCAGGATCTGGTCCTGGATCGAGACGTCCAATGCGGTGCCCAGCTCGTCGGCGATTAACAGGTCGGGTTCGCCGAGCAGCGCGAGGGCGATGAGGACGCGCTGCCGCATGCCCCCCGAGAGTTCAATCGGATAGCGCCGGAACGTGCTCTCCGGATCGGGGATGCGGACCAGGCGCAGCATGTCCAGGCAGCGCCGCCGCAGCTCGCCGTTGTGCCGGCGCACCAGCGGCGCGCGCGAGGCCCCCTGCCACGACGCGACGTCCATCAACTGGTCGCCTACGGTGAAGACGGGGTTCAGGGCCGTTCCCGGATCTTGGAAGATCATTGCCATCTTCCGGCCACGGATCTTCTGCAACGCTTCTTCCGGCAGGCGTCGCAGATCGCGTCCTGCGAACACGATGCGCCCTGAGACGATCTCCGCGTTGGGCGGCAGCAACCCCAGGATGGCTTTCGCCGTGATGGATTTGCCGCAGCCGGTCTCCCCCACCAGCGCCACACTTTCCCCGCGCCGGATCGTCAGGCTGACGCCATTGATGACCCGCGCCAGCCCTTCGTAGAGATGGAAATGAATCACCAGGTCCTCGACCGAAAGCAGAGGCTCCTGGCATCGCGTTCCCGCGTTCCCGCGTTCCCGCGATCCCGGTTGGTCCGTCAGTTGCCTGCCCGCCACTGCTCAATCTCCACGTCAAAGACGTCGCGCAGGCCATCCCCCAGCAGATTGAAGCCCAGCACGGTGAGAAAGATGGCCAGCCCCGGGAAGGTGGCCGCCCACCACGCGCCGGGCAGATAGTCGCGGCCTTCGGCGATCATCGTCCCCCACTCCGGGGTCGGCGGCTGGGCGCCCAGTCCCAGGAAGCTCAGGCCGGACGAGGTGAGGATGACGAATCCCATGTCCAGCGTGACCTTGACGATGATTGGCGACCAGGCGTTGGGCAGGATCTCTCGAAACGCGATGCGCCAGCGGCTGGCTCCCAACCCGCGGCTCGCTTCCACAAACTGCTGCTCTTTCAGGGACAGCACCTGCCCATAGACCAGCCGCGTGTACCACGGCCACCAGGCAAAGGCGATGGCGACCATGGCGTTGGTGAGCGTCGGTCGCAGCGCGGCCGTGACCGCCAGCGCCAGCGCGATCGGGGGGACGGCGAGAAACACGTCGGTGACGCGCATGATGAGGTCTCCGGCCCGCCCGCCCCAGTATCCCGCGACCACGCCGAGTGGGACGCCCACGGCGACAGCGATGATCAGGACCATCAGGCCGAGGATCAGCGAGATGCGCGCGCCGAACAGCATGCGCGAGAGGATGTCGCGCCCGGCGTCGTCGGTGCCCAACCAGTTGTGGGCAGATGGGCCCTTGAGGGCGTGATCGAAATCCACGAAGATGCCCGCGTGGTGTGGGAAGGGGGCCAGCTGGGGTGCGAAGACGGCGGCCAAGATGACCGCGGCGATGATGCCGAACCCCAGCAACGACAGGTTCGACTGGCGGAAGCGGAACCACATCTTCCGCCATTCCCGTACGC
>VBAI01000232.1 GCA_005882295.1 Candidatus Segetimicrobium genomatis
CGCAGGATGCGCTCCGCACGACCACGCGGATGGGAGAGATCACGGTCGGACCGAATCCCCACTTCAAGATTCCGGCCCTCGACTTCGCCGGGACCCCCACCGGAATCGACATCCGCCGGGTGGTGGAACTGGAAACCGAACCGGTCATCAACACCGGCATCGCCCACCGGCGCGCCGGGGTGGGACAGATCGGCGCGGGCATCGCTCGTGCGCCGCTGCCGGCGTTCCACAAGGCGCTGGCGGCCTTTGCGGAACGGTACGCAACATAACGAAATTGCGAATTGTGAATTGTCGAATGTAAATTGTGGATTGTGAGTCGGACAACGATCCGGCAATCCACAATTCACAATTTTTCTTTCGGGGGGTTTGTGATGTCGCCGATCGGTGAGCTGAATCCGCCCACACGGCTGTTGTGCGGCACGGGCCCCACCAATCCCGACCCGCGGGTGCTGCGGGCCATGGCCGCGCCCGTCCTGGGACAGTTCGATCCTGCGTTTACGGCAATTATGACGGATGTGATGGAGCTGGGGCGGCAGGTGTTCCGCACGCGGAACCCGCGTACGTTTGCCATCTCCGGCACCGGCCGCGCCGGGATGGAAGCCGGCATCGCCTCTCTGGTGGAACCGGGTGACCGCGTCCTGGTGGCCAACTGCGGCCGGTTTGGCGAACTGTTCGTCGACCTGGCTACTCGTTACGGCGCGCTGGTCACCCAGGTGACCGCGGAGTGGGGGAAGGTGGTCGATCCCCAACAGATCGATGAGGCGCTGAAGCGGACGAAAGCGAAGATCGTCGCCGCGGTGCACGGAGAAACCTCCACGGGGATGCTGCAGCCGATGATGGACGAGATCGGCCGTATCTGCCGCCGGCATGACGCGCTGCTGGTCGTGGATGCCGTCGTCACTCTGGGCGGCACGCCGGTTGACACCGACGCGTGGCAGATCGACCTGGCGTCGGCGGGAACGCAGAAGTGTCTGGGGTGCCCCTCAGGAATGGCGCCTATCACCTACAACGAGCGCGCGGAGCGTGTCATCACATCGCGGAAAACACCAATCATCAGCAACTATTTCGACCTCGCCCAACTGCAGCGGTACTGGAGCCCGGAGCGGCTCAATCATCACACCTTGCCGACCAGCATGACCTACGGGCTGCATGAGGCGCTGCGGCTCATCGTCGACGAAGGGCTCGAGCCCCGGTGGGCCCGCCACCAGCGGGCGGGAGATGCATTAAAGGCGGGCCTAGAGGCCATGGGCGTCCAGCTGTTCGGTGACACGAAGCACCGGCTACCGATGATTACGGCGATGATGATCCCTGAGGGTGTGCCTGATGAGGAGGGACGAGCCCGGCTGCTGGAAGAGTTTGGCGTGGAGGTGGCCACGTCATTCGGGCCGCTGCGCGGTCGCATCTGGCGGATTGGGACGATGGGCTATAATGCGGAGTTACGTACCGTCTTGACCGTCCTCACCGCGCTGGAACACGTGCTGCGGTCTTTCTACGCTCGCGTCCCGCGGGGGGCCGGAGTCGAGGAGGCACGTCGAGTGTATGGACGGACGGCATCCTGACGCCATTCGCATTGCCGCCACCCGCCTCACCGATCCAGCCAGGGTTGCAGAGTTCAACCGCTGGTACGACACGGTGCATCACCTGGCGGGGCATCTACCGGCGAATCTGACGTGGCGGGGCATCTCGGCCCGATCTGCTAGCAAAAGCAGGAGGGGACAGTCCCCTCCTGCAAGAGCCGTTATCTCTTCTCCCCATTGGGACGCAGCCACACGCCCCCGCCATCAACGGCGATCTCGCCGTTTTGCGCGAGCGTCTGCCCGCGCCGCAGCACGAGGTCGATCCAGCCTTTCATGGACCGGCCGAGAAACGGGGAATGCTTGTGACGGGACTGCAGCCACCTGTGCTCCACCGTCCATTCCCGATCCATGTCGACGATCAGCAGGTCGGCATCCGCGCCGATGTGAATGGCCCCTTTCCGCGGCCACAGCCCGGCGATCTTCGCCGGCGCCGCAGACAGTAGGGTGGCGAACTGCGGCAGGGTCATGCCGCGCCGGTGCACCCCCTGGCTGAGCATTAACGGCACCAGGGTCTGAACGCCGGTAATACCACCCCACGCCTGCCAGATATCCTCATCGCCTCGGGTCTTGTCTTCGGTTGGACATGGGGAATGGTCCGACGTAAGGCAGTCGATGCGACCCTGCAGCACATCCTGCCAGAGTGCCTCCTGGGTCGGACGATCGCGCAGCGGCGGCGCGCACTTGGCGACCGGCCCGAGACGCAGCAGATCGTCATCGGTCAGCGTGAGATAATGCGCGCAGGTTTCGACCGTCACCGCCTGCCCGGCCCCCTTCGACTCCTGGATCATCTCAGCCCCGTCGGGCAGCGTCATGTGCACAATGTGCAGCCGGCACCTGGCCCGCGCAGCCAGGAACAGCGCCCGCTGGATCGCCTCAAGTTCGGCGGCAGGAGGACGCGCCTCGGCCCATGCCCGGCGGTCGGTGCGGCCCTGGGCCTGCAGCCGCTCGGTGTTGTGTTGCGTGATCCAGTGACTTTCCGCGTGCACCCCGAGGAACAGGCCTAACTCGCGGATCCGACACAGCCCTTCATACAGGATACCGTCTTCAACATGTGTGAACTCCGGCGTGCCCGTCGGACACATGAAGGCTTTGAAGCCGATCACCCCCGCGGACGCCAGCGTCGGCAAATGCGAGAGATTGTCGGTGATCAAGCCGCCCCAGAGCGCGAAGTCGACAATAGACGACGCTTGTGCCGCCGTGACCTTTGCCTGGAACGCGGCGGCGGTCGTGGTGGGTGGGAGCGCGTTGAGGGGCATCTCCACAACAGTCGTTACCCCGCCGGCAGCGGCGGCGCGGCTGCCCGGCCCCCACCCTTCCCAATGGGTGCGGCCGGGCTCATTGAAGTGCACGTGGAGATCGACCGCGCCGGGCAGCACGACGCGGCCGCGCGCATCGATGGTCTCATCCCCCAGGAGGGGGTCGGGAGAAATCGCGGCGATGCGGCCATCGCGGATGCCGAGGTTGCCGCGGGCGGTGCCGTCCGGCGTGACGACCAGGCCGTTTGCGACGATGCGCTGATATCTCACAAGATCCCGAGCGCTTTGGGCACCGGCTGCGGGTATGGCACGTTCGGCGCGGGGGGCGGTCCGGATGACTGCGCTGGCGATGCGAGCCCGACAAGATCATCAGGCCGCACGGGCACTCGGTTCAGCTCACGGCCGGTCGCATCACGCAGCGCCGCCAGGATCGCGGCGGTGGAGACGATGGTGGATGGTTCACCGGCACCTTTGGCGCCAAACGGCACGCCGGGTTCGGGTTCCTCGACGAGCACGGAGATGACGGGCGGCATGTCGAGGATGGTCGGGATGAGGTAGTCGGTAAACGACGGGTTGCGGATCCGGCCATCTTTGAGCTGGATCTCCTCCATCAGTGCCAGACCAAGCCCCTGCGCGGTGCCGCCCTCGATCTGGCCTGTGACGCCCTGCGGGTTGATGGCACGTCCAACATCCTGCGCCG
>VBAI01000079.1 GCA_005882295.1 Candidatus Segetimicrobium genomatis
TCAAAGAAGTCCGCGATGCGTTCGCGCCGCCACAGCAGATTGTCCAGCGGCGCCAGGAAACGGATCGATGCGTCCGTGTTCTGCTGCGCCTGCGAGGCGCGCCGGTCGTGGCGGCGCAGCCGGCCTTCGTCTTCGGCGAGCATGTAATACGAGCCGCGCACGCCGTCGATCTGCAGCGGGATCACGGTACCGGCCCGAATCAGCCTCTCCACGATCGCACGTCGATTTAGTCCGGGGACCCTGCGCCAGCCAAATGCCCAGTCGCGAAGATCGAAGATCCGGTAAGCGCGCATGTACTTCATCAACAGCGCCCGATCCGCCTCGCGCGGGTCGATGTCGCGCGCCCGGCCGAGCAATTCCGGAGGCACCACGCGTTCGGGAAGGTCGAAGTGTCGCTCCAACCCCTCCCGGCGGATGACCATGACCTGCCCCACGTACGCGAGGAGGTTCAGGGCATGAGAGGTGACCTTGGTTCTGGGCCCCTTGACATCCCACCATCCGTGTACGCGCTGCTCAGAGGTAAACGCGCGGGTCGGCAGCGGTCCCTCTCGCTCCAGCCGCGCCAGCACGGCCCGCGCCACCGGACGGACTCTCTCGAAGTCGGAGCGCAGCCGCCGGCGCGTCTGGCGCCGCTTGTGTTCAAAGATGGGATAATCCTCGATCGGAAACACGCATGCCGCATGCCCCCAGTATTCGAAAATCCGCCGCTGGACCAGCAGCTGTTGCAGCCGCACGGGAGTGTACCCGGGGACGCGCGCGGCGAGCACGAGGTGCTGGTTGCGCTCCACGGCGGCGACGGGATCCAGCTGCACAGCTTCCAATCGCCGGATTGCCCGCAACACCTGGCCAGACGTGGCGACTGCGCCCGGCCGGTAGTGATGGTCGCCCAGAAGATCTTGCGCATCGAGCAAGAAGCGGCGGATGGCCTGCCTACTGACTGCAAGACGAGAAGCGGATGGCATCTGACGGGCAGTCTAGCAGAAGAATTTGAGGCGGTCGACACGAGAGTTCTGGTAGACATGAATGTCCTGGGCCTGCCGGGTGCTCTGCTAGGGTATGCTAGTGGCGTGAAAGATTTTCGGCCCTTCCTGTCGGTTGCGCTGGTGCTCATTGCACTGAGCGCGGCTCTGCTCATTGGTCCCGCCTTCGCCGCGTCGCCGATCCTCGCGATGCCCGACCGCCGGGGCATTCCGCAGCTCGTGACCCGGGAGCGGGACGTCATCCGCTACGGGACTGGCTTCGTGGTCAGCCCTGAGACCGTGCTCACCGCCAAACACGCGGTGGCGGGCGCGGTCGAGATCATCTTTCCTACTGGGAGGGTCACGGGTCATGTGCAGTGCCGGGCACCGGATCGCGACACCGCCGTGATCGCCGCGCGGCTCCCGAAAGACACGCCGCGGTACCGGGTGGCGTTCCGCACGCTGGCGGTCGGAGAACTGGTGCGAATCGGAGGGTATCCCGGCCGGACATGGACCGTCGCCGCCGGCCGGGTCACCAACGTCATCAAGACCGCGATCCTCTCGGGCCGGCGCATCAATACCCCGATGGTCGTCTTCAAGCCGGCCCTCCACCAGGGAGCGAGCGGCTCACCGGTGCTCGACGCCAGAGGTTATGTGGTTGGGATCTTCGTCGCGTCGAACCCACCCGAAAACTACAGCATCGCCCTCCCGATTACAACCGGCCTGGGACCGTGCCGGCCGCTCGTCAAAGAGGGCGCCGCGCCTACCGCAACGGCTGGATGACCAGCCGGTTCTCCATGAAGATCGGGATCAGCACACGGTCCCGTTTGCTGTCGTAGCCGATATCCGCCGGCGACGGAACGTTGCTGACCACGGTCTGGATCGTACCGTCGCGTTCCAACTGGAACACCGCCGAGGCGCCCCACGAGGAGATGAGCAGCGCGCCTCCCGGCCTCATCTCCACACCATCCAGGTTGCCCGATGGGAGCTTCCAGACTTTCTGCTTTGCGCCTCCCGGGCCGAGGGTGTACACTTCCCCGGTTTGGCTGAACGACACCACAACCAGGGTGCCATCGGGCAGAACGGTGATGCCGTTGGGCGAGTGGAGGTCGGGGCTCTTCACCACTACCGAGAGTTTCCCGGACGGATCGATCTTGTAGACCGCATCGGTGCCGGATGGGGAGAAGTCGGGCCGCACCCCGGTATCGGTGGCGTATATCGTGCCATCGCGGCCGGCCGCCAGGTCGTTCATGAAGGTCGAGCCCAGGATCACGACCGCGCCCTTCGGCGCCCCGGTGCGGAGGTCAAACATCCGGACCGCGGTGATATCCGACACGTAGAGCGTGTCGCCGGCGACCGCCATTCCCTTGGGCCCGTTGAGACGGACCCCGGGCTTCGCGCCATCAATCCACTTCAGCTCCAGGATCCTGCCGTCGGGCGCCACGCGGGAGATGAACCCGTTCCCATCGGAGGCCGTAGGGTCGCCGTTGATGTTGCTCACCAGATATACGTCGCTGCGCGGCTCGTAGAGGATGGATTCCGGCGTCTGGAATCCTCCCGACACCAGGGTCGGCGGTGCCATCGGCGCACCGGCCCCACCCGCCGCGATCGCTACAACCGCGATGACCGGCAGAACCACCACGTTCCGTAGGCTCAGCATCTGTCCCCTCCCAACCCGCACTGATTTCAAATGGGTCTGACCCTTTTGAAATGTTTTTGTTTCGCCTGGTGAGACGAGCCAGCTCATGGGCCCCGCCTAGGCGAAGATCGCCCTGGGCAGGTAGGCCGACACCACCCAGTTGGGGACGTCGACCACCTCGCTGATCCGCAAATCTGCGGCCACACTGCAGACGGCGTAGGCCAGGTCCGGATTGAGCCGGTATTCTTTTCCCAGGTAATCGATCGCGTCCCGCACTGCATCCCTGGCCGCCTGCATCAGGTCCGGGGCGATGCCGGTCGTGACGTGATACCCGCGCTCGTCGACATGCCGCGTCGGCGCGGATGGAACGGTAAACTGCGGCCGCCGCAAATTGGCGCGTTTCTGCACCGTAAATTTCAGGGTAACCACCATCGGCGATTCCACCGCTGTGCCGCACACTTCGCCGTCGCCCTGCGCGGCATGCGTGTCGCCGACCGAGAACAGCGCGCCGGGCACCCTCACCGGCAGCCGCAGCGTAGACCCGCGGGTGAGATCGCGGATATCCATGTTGCCGCCGACCTCGCGGGGTGGCACGACCGAGTGGAGTCCCGTTTCCGCGGGAGCGACGCCGATCGTTCCAGGGAACGGCCGCACTGGCAGCCGGATGCCGGGGGCGAACTCGACCCCCCCGGCCCCGTAGCTGCTGATGTGCAGGAATGGCGCGGGGAAATCTTCGGCCAGCAGCCCGAACCCCGGGATGATGGCCGTCCATCCCCACCCGCTGCCCTCAAAGTCGATGATGTCCACCACCAGGGCGTCACCCGGCTGCGCCCCCTCGACATAGACCGGTCCGGTCACCGGGTTCACGCGGGCGAAATCCAGCGCGGCGACGTCCTTCGTGGTCGACGTCTTGCTCAACTGCCCGCCGCTGGCATCCACCACCTCGAAGACCAGCGTTTCGCCCGCAGCGATCCGCAGCGCCGGCTCGAACGCGTTGTTCCAGCCGAAATGATGCCGGGCTCTGTGGATCGTCTTGTAACTCATTGCACCACCCGCACCTCGGTGTAGTGCACCGGAATGTGAATCGGGTCGTTGAACAACAGGGGCGATCCCCCGATGCGCACGGTGTGCATCGTGTATCGCTTCTCGTGGAAGATGGGGATCCACGGCGCATCCTGCATCACCGCGCGGTAGATGTCGCGGTACTTCGCCTCGCGGGCGGCGGCCTGAGACGCCTGCACCAGCGCATCGGCTTCTTCCACCATCTTCTCCACGCGCTGATTGCAGTACCAGGCCCAGTTCCAGGTCCCAGGCGACAGCGAGGCACAGGAGAGAATGGGCCAGTAGAAGTCGTTCGGATCGGGGTAGTCCGCGATCCACGCCATGCCGCCAGACCAGAGCAGCGGCGCCTGCCCCTTCGTGCCGCCGGCTTCAATCACCGTGCTCTGCGCCAGGGTTTTCAACTCGGCCTTGATGCCGATGGCGGCGAGGTCCTGCTGGATGGCCTGCGCGATGCGCGGATTGGGATCGGTGTTGTTGGCGTAGAGGACCGTGGAGAAGCCGCTGGGATAGCCGGCCTCGGCCAGCAGCTTCTTGGCCTGGGCCACGTCAAACACATACCCCTTGTACTCCTTGTCGTACCCGGGCATCAGCGGCGGCAGGACCTGCACCGCCGGGACCGCCCGGTTGTTGATGATGCGGATGATGCGCTGCTTGTCGATGGCCATGTTCACCGCCCGGCGCACGCGTACATCGGTGAACGGCTTGACCTGCGTGTTGATGGTCACATAGCCGGTCTGCAGCTGATCGCCGACCGCCACCAGGGCGCGCAGCTTGGCGTCGTTCATCACTTTCGTGAACTCAGCTGGGGGAATGCCGTCGCCGAGGATGTCCACCTCGCCGCGCTGCAACTTCAAGAACGCGACGTTTGGCTCCACGCCGACCTGAAAGACGATTTCCTCAAGATACGGCCGGCCTTTCACAAAGTAGTCGGGGTTGCGGGCCAGCACCAGCCGCTGGCCCAGGACCCACTCCTTGACCTTGAACGCCCCCGTGCCGACGGGTTTGTGGCCGAAGTCAGCGCCGGTCTTCTCGACCTCTTCTTTGGGAACCACGTGGGCGAAGTTCAGAGCCAGGATGTGCAGGAAGGCCGCGTTGGGCTTACTCAGCGTAAACGCGATGGTGTACTTGTCGGCGGTCTTGATCCCGCTGACCTCCTTCGCTTTCCCGTCGGCGAACTCTTTCGTGCCGGCGATGTCCCCGAAGAAGCCGGCTCCGGGGCTCTGAGTCTTGGGGTTAAGGGTGCGCTCCAGCGAGTACTTCACATCCGCCGCCGTGACCTCCCGGCCGTTGTGGAATTTCACCCCCCGCCGCAGCTTGAACGTGTAGCTCTTGCCATCAGCGGAGACCGTGAACGACTCCGCCAGGTGCGGGACCAGCTTCGTCGTGCCCGGCTCATAGTCCATCAACCCGTCGAAGATGGACTTGATGATCGACCAGTTCTGCCAGTCGTATCCGATCGCGGGGTCCAGGGTGCTGATGTCGTCTTTAAACGTCACGATCATCGAGTCCCCCCGATTCTGCCCCCACGTCGGCGCGACCAGTGACGCCAGCAGCGCCAGACCCACCAGCGCCGCCAGTCCTATCCACCCCTGCCTCATGTGCGCACCTCCAGTGTGTTTTTGAATCTCAACTGACCCCTCACCCTTTGTCCCTCTCCCTCCAGGGAGAGGGGAATATAGTTGGGCGCTGCCGCGCGGCCCCACCTTATCCATAGCGAATCTTCGGATCCAGCAGCGGGTACGCCAGATCCGCCAGCAAGTTGCCGGTGGTGATGGCCAGGGCCGAGACGACCACCACGCCCATGATGACCGGAATGTCCACGATCTGGATGGCCTGCCATGCCAGCTGTCCGATGCCGGGCCAGCTAAAGACGGACTCCACCACCACGACGCCGCCCATGAATGTGCCGATGTCCAGTCCCACCATCGAGACCACCGGCAGCAGCGCGTTGCGCATGGCATGTTTGAGGATGACCCTGGTCTCCCCCAGCCCTTTGGCGCGCGCCGTGCGCACGTAGTCCTGGTGGATGACGTCCAGCATCGCCGAGCGCATCACCCGCGCATACCACCCGCCCCCGGCGATGCCCAGGGCGAACGCCGGCAGGATGAGGTGGGCGGGAGAGCCATAGCCGCCTAGCGGGAACAGCCCCCAGCGGTATGCCAGCCAGTACAGCAAGAACAAGCCCACCACAAACTGCGGGGCCGAGACCCCGAGGAAGGCGCCGACCATCACCGACTGGTCCATCGCCGAACGCCGCCGCAGCGCCGCCAGCATGCCGACCGGCAGCCCGATCAGCAGCTCAAACGCGATTCCGCCGAGCATCAACCAGAACGTGGCCGCCAGCCTGGACCGCAGCAGGTCGGTGACCTCGATCTTCTGCGCATACGAACGGCCGAGGTTCCCGCGCACCAGGCGGGCCAGGTACCGCGCGTACTGCACCGGGAGCGGCTGATCGAGCCCCAGCTCGCTGCGGATGCGCGCGACCGTGTCCGCGGTGGCGCTGCGCCCAGCAATCATGCGCGCCGGATCGGCCGGCAGCGCGTACAGCAGCGCGAAGGTGATGACGGTCACACCCAGCAGGATCACCACCGACTGCGCCAGCCGGCGGATCGCGTAGACTCCCATCAGCGGCTCCGCAGCTGTGGATCGATGGCGTCGCGTAAGGTGTCGCCGACCAGGTTGAAGGCCAGCGAGGTCAGCAGAATCGCCGCGCCGGGAAACGCCACCAGCCACGGCGCTTCCAGGAAATACGACTGGCTCTCGTTGATCGTCCCGCCCCAGCTCGGGGTGGGCGGGCGGACTCCCACGCCCAGGAACGACAGCGACGCTTCAAACATCACCGTGGTGGACACGCCCAGCGTCCCCCACACCAGCAGGATCGGGAGCAGATGTGGGAACAGGTGCTTCCAGAAGATCCGCCAGGTCGGCACCCCCAGCGCGCGGGCGGCCTCGATGAACTCGCGCTGGCTGGTGGACAGGACCTGGCTGTAGATGATCCGCGCAATCCACACCCAGTTCACCATGGCGATGACCATGGCCACGATCCACAGACTGGGCCGCAGGATCGCCGCGAGGGCGATGGCCAGAATCAGCGCCGGGAATGCCATCATCATATCGGTCAGCCGCATGAAGACGGTACTCACCCAGCCGCGGAAGTACCCCGCCGCGGCGCCGAACAGCGTCCCGATCGTCAGCGCGGCCGCGTTGGCCAGGACGCCGATCAGCAGCGAGACGCGCGCGCCGTAGATCAGGCGCGTGAGCAGATCCCGGCCCAGCAAATCGGTGCCCAGCCAGAAGCGGCCCGACGGCGGCAGCGGCCGGCCCTCTGGCGAGAGGCCGTCCGTGAACTGTCGCGCCGGATCATATGGGGCGATCCACGGCGCCAGCAGCGCCCCGCCGATCACGGCGGCGACTACGACCAGTCCGAACACCGCGGCGCGGGTCCGCTTGACCCGGTCCCACACCGTCGCCGGGGATGAGGCGCGCCTCCGGGCCGGGGCGGTGGCCGTCACGATCACCGCGGCGCTTTCGGAATGTTGAAGCGGTCCCACAGAAGTTGACTGTCCTATTTACACCGCTGCCCCGGTCGCTCCTCCCAGTCCTCTGGACGCCTATGGTCGCGCAGGGCTTTGCCGTAGGAAGGTGTAAGTGGATGTGCACACACGTTTTTGGAAGGAGTCAGGCAATGGATACGCGGACGCTGTTGACAACGGATCTTGCTGCCCTGATCCATCCCCTCCATCACCCCGCCGATCATCAGGCGCCGGTCGTCTTCGTCAGTGGGCAGGGGGCCGTCTTGCGGGATGCCGACGGGCATGAGTATCTCGACGGGCTTTCCTCGCTGTGGAACGTGAATGCCGGGCACGGCCGGACGGAGCTGGCGGAGGCCGCCGCCGCGCAGATGAGGAATCTGGCCTTCGCGTCGGCGTACACCGGCTACACGAATCCGCCCGCCATCCGTCTCGCTGAGCGGTTGCTGCGCGTCGCGTATCCCAATCTCTCCGGCGTGTACTTTACGACGGCCGGCGCGGAGTCAAACGAGACGGCGTTTAAGATCGTCCGGTATTTCTGGCGCCGGCAGGGCCGCCCCGGGAAGACGAAGGTCATCTCCCGTATCCACGGCTATCACGGGGTGACGATGGCGGCGATGAGTGCCACCGGCATTCCGTCGTTTCACACGATGTTCCAGCCGGTCGTGCCCGGTTTCACGCATGTCGTGCCCTCCTACCCGTACCGCTATCCTGGATCGGGGGCCGCGGCGCTGGAGGAGGCGATTATGCGGGAGGGGCCGGACACCGTGGCCGCGTTCATCGCCGAGCCGGTCATCGGTGCGGGGGGTGTCATCCCGCCGACACCGGACTACTTCCCCGCGGTGCGGGAGATCTGCGACCGGCATCACGTGTTGTTCATTGCCGATGAGATTATCACCGGATTCGGCCGCACCGGCCGGTGGTTTGCGCTGGACCACTGGGGCGTGCAGCCTGACCTGGTCACGTTTGCCAAAGGCGTCACCAGCGCCTACCTGCCGCTGGGCGGGGTGATGGTGTCCCGCCGGGTTCATGAGGCCATCGTGCAGGCCCCGATGTCGGAGCGCTTCATGCACGCCGCGACCTATTCGGGTCATCCCACGTGCTGTGCGGTCGGGCTCGCCAACCTCGACATCTTCGAGCGGGAACAGCTGGTGGAGCGCGGCGCGGCGATGGGCGCCCGTCTGCAGCAGAAGGCCCAGTCGCTGCGCCCGCTGCCCATCGTCGGGGATGTGCGGGGACTGGGGCTGATGTGTGGCATCGAGCTGGTCGCGGACAAAGCCACGAAGGCCCCCGCGCTGCAGGTGGGCGGCAAGATCCTGGGCGAGGCCAGGCGGCGGGGCTTGATCACACGCATCCGCACCGGTCAGGCCGGAGCCCATCCGATCGGGGACACCATCTGTCTCGCGCCCCCGCTGGTGGTCAGTGAGGCGCAAATCGACCGCATGATCGAGATTCTACGGGAGTCGATCACCGCTGTCGCGTAGTGCGGCAGACGTTTGCAGTCATTGCGAGGCGCGAAGCGCCGAAGCAATCTCGCTCGTCACGGTGATCGCCACGGCCCTCCGGGCCTCGCGATGACCGAAGAGGATTAGCGTGACCGATCGCGTCGTCATCGTCACCGGCGCAAGCAGTGGAATCGGTGAGGCGACAGCCAGGGCATTCGGGGCGCGCGGTGACCGGGTCGTGCTGGTGGCGCGCCGGGAAGAGCGCCTGCGGCAGCTGGCCGCCTCTCTGCCGCAGAGCCTGCCCATTCCCGCGGATCTGACGCACGCGGACGAAGCGGTGCGGGTCGTCGAGGCCGCGGTCGCGCGCTACGGGCAGGTCGACGTGTTGGTCAACAATGCCGGGATGGGCCGGTACAACTGGGTTGACGCGCTCCAGCCGGACGATGTCCACGCCGAGGTAGCCCTCAATCTCATCGCCCCAATTTTGTTGACCCGGGCCGTGGCCCCTGTGATGCTGCGCCGCGGGCGTGGCGTGATCATCAATGTCGCGTCGATTGCCGGATTGATCGGTGTGCCCACGACGTCGGTGTACAATGCGACGAAATTTGGCCTGCGTGGACTGACAGAGGCGCTGCGCCGGGAGTTGCAGCCGCAGGGCATTGCCGTCTGCGGGATCTATCCGGCGACTGTGGAGGGAACGGAGTTCCGGCGGGACCGCCGCGCGAATACCGGGTATCTGATGCCGAGGTGGCTGCGCCTCTCCACCGCGCAGGTCGCACAGGCGATTGCCGCGCTGGCGGACCGCCCCAGGCCCTTCGTGGTTCTCCCGCGCATCTTCCGGGTGGCGATGATCCTCAACACGGTGGCACCGGGCCTGATCGATCGCCTGGCCGCTAGATTCGTGCGGCGCGTCCGCACGCAAGCCTGACTGCGTCTACCTGGTCTACTTGGTCTTCTTAGTCTACTTAGTCTACCTGATCCTTGGACCATAGTTGGATGTGTTCGTGTCCTGAGACCAAGAAGACTAAGAAGACTAAGTAGACTAAGAAGACGTCGTAGGTTCTAGGATCGTGCTTGCTGGACCGGCGTGGGGATGACCTCGTGCCAGGTCGCGGCAACCGCCTCCGCAATTTCGCCCACGTCGGCATCGCTGTGGGCGGCGGTCACCGTGACACGCAACCGGCTGGTATTGGGCGGGACGGCCGGCGACACAATCGGCGGCACAAACACTCCGCGGTCGAACAGGCGGCGCGCCATGCGCAGGGCCGCGTCGTCCGCACCGGTGATGATCGGGACGATAGGCGTGGGGTCGTCCCGCACCTGCAGTCCACGCGCCCGGAGGCCCGCCCGCAGAGCCCGGTAGTTGCGCCGCAGGGTGGCCACGCGCTGGGGCTCGCGCTCGATCAGGTCGATCGCGGCCATAGACGCGGCGGCGCTGGCCGGGGGCAGGGCGGCGGAGAAGACGAACGCCCGGGAGACATGCTTGAGCAGCGCCGCCAGTTCGGGCATGCCGGCGATGAATCCGCCCACCGAGGGGATGCTCTTCGACAGCGAACTCATCTTGATGTCCACAGTCCCCCGCAATCCGAAGTGGCTCTCGATGCCGCGTCCGTCATCTCCCAGCACGCCCAGCGAATGGGATTCGTCGATCATCAGCCAGGCGCCGTGGCGCCTGGAGATCTCAACCAGCGCCGGGAGATCGACGACGTCGCCGTCCATGCTGAAGACGGCATCCGCGACCACGAGCGTGCCCGCCCCCTGGGGGGCCTCGGCCAGCGCGCGGTCGACGGCAGCGGTGTTGTTGTGAGGGACCCGGACCAGTTTGGCGCCGGAGAGCAGGCATCCGTCCACAATGCTGGCGTGGTTGAGCTTGTCGCAGACGACGACGTCGCCGCGGCCGACCACGGTCGAAATAACGGCGACGTTGGCGACATACCCGCTGCTGTAGGCCACCGCGGCCGGTGCGCCGACAAACGATGCGATCCGCGCCTCGAGCCGGTCGTGCAGGTCGGTGTTGCCGGCCAGCAGGCGCACGCCATGGGTCCCGGTGCCGTAGTGCTGCACCGCCGCACGCGAGGCCGCTTCGATCTCCGGATGGCCCAGCAGCCCGAGATACGAGTAGGAGGATCCCAGCAGGACCGAGCGGCCTTCGATGGTCACCCGGGGGCCGCCGATGGCTTGCACCGGTTCCAGGTAAAGATAGAGATCGCGCTCCTGGACCTGGCGGACGCGTCCGGCAAATTCCCGCACCCGCCGGGTAATGGGGTTGGATGCGAGATGGTCGGATGTCATGGGTCTGCAAGGCGCTTCGCCGGAATGAGCCTGGAAGCCTTCCTCGGGGCATGGATGCCAGAAACCTTGGCGCCGCCGCGCGGTGCGTGGTCTGGGCCCGGCCGCCCTGCGGGCATAACGTGAACGAGACGGGGTGCCGCCCCCGTCCGTCGTTCCCCGACATCAGTCACTGCGACGTGCGTCCGGAAGATGCTGCGTCCCAAGGCGCCGCTCTTCCAGAATCTTATAGTCGAGGTTGCGCGATTTTCCGTAAGCTGATCCAGGCACAACAGGCTGCGTCGGCCACAGACCTCAACGGGACCATCGAAGGGCGGATTGGTCTCGTCGGAGCTGATGGGAAAGCCATTCCCTGCGCCAGCGCCTCCGTCTACTTGCTGCTGCAGCCGATCGACATCGACGCCATCAAACAGAAAGCGGTCAAAGATGGTGCCTTCAACCCCCGGATGGCCCACATCGCTGTGGGGTACGTGATCGCCAGCCACGAGACGCAGAGCAAGCTGGCCTATGCGAAGACCAAGACCAACGCCAAAGGGCAGTTCCTCTTTTCCAACCTGCCGGGCGATCGCTGGTATTATGTTACCGTGCAGGCGCTCACCGAGCAGGAGCTAGTCTCCTGGCAGATCGGTGTCTACGTGTACCCCAAGGAGCGGGTGCAGGTGTTCCTTCACAACGCCAACGCCGCCCTGCCCATCTACAAGAGGGAATGAAACGCGCTGACGCGGCAGGAGATGCCTTCCCGGACGGGAAAGGCCGCTTGCCGTGGGAGACGTGTCCGCGAAAGACCCTTCGATGCTGGTCCACAGCGCCGAGCCGTACAATGCCGCGCCGCCGCTGGCGTCGTTGCGGGCGTCACCGATCACACCCATCCCGCTGTTTTTCGTACGGAACCACGGGACAGTCCCGGTCGTCGATCCCGCTCCCTACCGCCTGGCGGTGACGGGTCTGGTCGATCGCGAACTCCGGCTGTCGCTGGAGTCCCTGCGGCGGGAGTTTGTCCCGTCGACTGTGACCGCCACGCTCCAGTGCGCGGGGAACCGCCGCCGGGAACTGCACGCCGTGCGGCCCATCGAAGGCGAAATCCCCTGGGATGCCGCCGCAGTGGGGACCGCGGTCTGGACGGGGGCGTCCCTGGCGGAGGTGTTGCGGGCAGCGGGTGTCCGCGGGGCGGGCCGGCACGTGCTCTTTGTTGGGCTCGATGCGGTGGCCGCGGACGCACACGGGTTCGGGGGCTCCGTCCCCCTTGAAAAGGCGACGAGCCCTGAGGTGCTTCTCGCCTACGAGATGAACGGGTCGCCGCTTCCGCCGGTTCACGGATTTCCTCTGCGGGTCGTGGTGCCGGGGTACATCGGGGCCCGCAGCGTGAAGTGGCTGCGGTCGGTCGCTGTTGCGGCGGCGCCCTCGGAGAACTACTTTCAAGCGCATGCGTACAAACTCTTCCCACCCAGCGTGCGCGCGCACACTGCGGATTGGAATGCCGGGGTGACGCTCACCGGGCCGCCGGTAAGCGCGGTCATCTGTGCTCCCCGGCAGGGTCAGCGTCTCCGGGCCGGGCATCTTTCTACCACGGGGTATGCGTTTGCCGGCGGTCGCCAGATCGCGCGGGTAGAGGTGTCCGCCGACGGCGGAGTGCACTGGGAGACCGCGCGGCTGGTGGGCGATGCGCACCCCTGGGCGTGGCGATTTTGGGAGGCATCCCTGCGCCTTCGCCCTGGCCGGCAAGAGATCGTCGTTCGTGCGGAGGATTCGGGCGGTGCCGGCCAGCCGGCTGATCCGGCCGCGGTGTGGAATTTCAAGGGGTACGTGAACAACGCGTGGCATCGTGTGACGGTCGAGGTCGAGTGAGCCCCGGGCCCCGGTGAAATCATCCTACGACGTGGTGATCGTTGGAGCCGGCCACAACGGCCTGGTGGCCGCGGCGTATCTGGCGCGGGCGGGCCTGAGCGTGCTCGTGCTGGAACGCCGGTCCATCATCGGCGGCGCGTGTGTGACCGAAGAGCTGTGGCCGGGATTTCGAGTCTCCACCGCTGCCTATCTATGCGGGCTGCTGCAGCCGAAGATCATCCAGGATCTGGAACTGGAACGCTTCGGCTACGAGATCCTGCCGAAAGACCCGGCATTCTTCAGCCCGTTCCCGGACGGACGGCACCTGTTTGTCTGGCGTGACGATCAGGCGACCGCCGCAGAGATTACCCGCTTCTCCCCCGGCGACGCCAGGCGATATCCGGATTACGAGGCGTTTCTTGAGCGGGTGGCCAGGTTTGTAGAACCATGGCTGCTGCGGACTCCACCGGATCTCGTGCGGCGGCGATGGGGGGATGTGCTGGCGCTGGGTCGCCTGGGACTCTCGGCGATGCGCCTCAGGCCATCCGATCTTGCCCAGGCCCTGCGGATGATGACCCAGAGCGCGACCGACTTCCTCGACGGGTGGTTTGAGTCGGCGGAGTTGAAATCGTCGCTGGCCACCGATGGCGTCATCGGAGCACGGGGGGGACCGTCCACCCCGGGGACAGCCTACGTGTTGTTCCACCACTGCATGGGGCAGGCGGCGGGCAAGCGCGGGCTGTGGGGATTTGTCCGTGGCGGGATGGGGCAGATCGCGGGCGCCCTGGCCGATAGCGCCCGCCGGTTTGGGGCGGAGATCCGCACGCATGCGGAAGTGGCGCAGGTTCTCCTTCGCGACAGCCGTGCGTGTGGTGTGGTCGTTGCAGGCGGCGAGGAGATTCACGCCCGCGTCGTGGCGTCCAACGCCGATCCCAAGCGCACGTTCCTCAAGATGGTGCCTGCGGATGCCCTTCCGGCCGAGTTTGTGCGCGAGGTGCACGGCATCCGGATGGACGGGGTGGCGATGAAGATCAACCTGGCCACCGACGGCCTACCCCAGTTCCGCGCCGCGCCGGGCACGGGCCGCACCGGCGGCATCGGGCCCGAGCATCGGGCG
>VBAI01000233.1 GCA_005882295.1 Candidatus Segetimicrobium genomatis
CTGGAGGTGCTGCGCGGGATCGACCTGACGGTGAGACGCGGCGAGGTGGTGGCCCTGATCGGCGCAAGCGGGTCCGGCAAGACCACGCTGTTGCGATGCATCAACCTCCTGGAAGAGTATGACCACGGCCAGATTTTCGTGGATGGAGAACTCATCGGGTACCGCGAGCAGGACGGGCGCCGCACCCTCCTCCCTGAGCGAGTGATCGCCCGCCAGCGCGCGCACATTGGCATGGTGTTCCAGAGCTTCAATCTCTTTCCCCATATGACCGCTGAGGGGAACATCGTCCTGGGACTCATGCGGGTACAGGGGAAATCCCGCCGTGAAGCGACCGATACGGCCCGGGGCTGGCTGGATCGGGTGGGGCTACTGGACAAGGTCGCCGCGTATCCCTACCAGCTATCGGGTGGGCAGCAGCAACGCGTGGCGATCGCGAGGGCGCTGGCGATGGAGCCCAAGCTGATGCTCTTCGATGAGGTCACGTCGGCGCTGGACCCAGAACTCGTTGGAGAAGTGCTGCTGGTAATGCAAGATCTCGCCCGAACCGGCATGACCATGCTCGTTGTGTCTCACGAGATGCTATTCGTCCGCGAGGTTGCCCATCGCGTCGTGTTCATGGATGGTGGCCGGCTGATCGAAGAGGGGTCCCCCCACGAGCTGTTGATGAACCCCCGGTCGGAGCGCCTGAAGAGCTTCCTGATGCGGTTCCAGGGGGTGTTCCGCTAGGAGTCGTACTTCACAGCGGGTGAATCTCGGGCCAGTCAAGCTCGATGCCCTGCGATACCAGAAGACGCTGGAAGTCGGCCATGAGGTCTGCCGACGCTCGCACCTGACGGGGCGCGAGGCGACGCTCGAGGCAGTACGCGGCGAGCAGGCCCGCGGCTTCGCCGATATTCCACTCCACGGGGTGCAGCCGGAAGCAGCCGTTGGTGACGTGAGTGGTCCCGATGTTCTTTGCGGCGGGCAGCACGTTCTCGATCCGTACCGGTAGGAGCGCGCCCAGCGGAATCTGGAATGGCCAGACATCCAGGTCGATGTAAGGATCGCCGCCGGTGCTCGGGTGCAGATCGATGCGGTAGGCGCCGACACCCACGCTGTCGGCATACTTTGCCGGCCCCTCGGTCCCGCGCGCTTCCAGCGAAAGGTCCTGCTCCCTGACCACGAATTCTGCTCGAATGCGGCGCGCCTCCCGATAGTACGGCTCCTGCGCCAATCCATCCGGTGTGCCGAAGGTCTCGCGGTGGAGCCGGAGACCCGGGAAACATGTCCCTCCGTCGGGGCGTGGCGCCTCGGTCTGCAGCCAGTAGAGGAGGCAGAGGCTGAGCTGCCTGGCCTCATTGCTCGCCCGCGCACGCGCTTCCTCGCTCACACCCACCAGAGGCAGCAGCCAGTAATCGTTCTGGGGCCAGTTCACGATGACGATGTCGCGGACGTCCCCGTCGAAGTGCGCCCCATAGAGAATGCGCCGGTACGTCCAAAAGTTCACCCCATCGTCCGGCACCGGGGCGCGTCCCACCGGCCCGCTGTACGCCTGGGTGGGATCGTCGAAGTCCAGCCTGGCTGTGACCGTCTTCGACGTGATGGGATGAGGGTAACGCCATCCCAGGTGCGGACCGGGCCAGAACGGCGCCTGGTACGAGCGCCAGAACTCGTACATTGCCGGGCGCTCGATGGTGTGATCTTCACCGGGCCGGTGCTCGACGGCGAAGACCCAGGTGAACCCCTGCTGGTTGAGCGGATCGGCGCGCTCACGCGCGTGTGGCTCGCCGGTCTCGGCCTGGGCCTCGGCGCCGGCCACGTACTCGACGCCCCCAAGCTCGAGCAGGTCTCCCAACTCTGTGGCATCCAGGACGTAGTCGGCCGTGACGGTCAGGGACTCGCCGGCCGCGCCCGTCAACGTCACCGCGCGCACGCGGTCACGATCGGCCGTCACGTGCGTGGGGTGGTACCCACGCCACAGCGCGAGATTTCCCGACGCCTGGAGCGGGGCGAGCAGGTCATTGATCACCTGCACCGCGACACGGGGTTCGTGGGCCAGACGGCTCACCCACGCGTTTCCGGGATTGAGGTAGGGGTCGCGCTGCGCCCGACCGATCAGCGGGTAGTGGCGGCGGTAGTAGTCGCGGATGGCGCGTCGGAGCGCGCGATACGATGCGGTCGCCCCAAACATCTCGATCCAGGGATGCTCGTCGGGAGGCACCCCCTGGGTGGTGAGCTGCCCGCCCAGGCGATCATGCCCGGAGGCCAGAATCACCCGGTGCCCCCGCCGCCCTGCTGCGAGGGCCGCGGCCACGCCGCCGAGACCGCCGCCAACGATGAGAATCTCGGTGTGATACTCCACGTCACGGTGCCGTGGGCACTGTCAGCCACACCGTCGTGCGCCCCCCGTCACTGCGCGCGCCGACGGTGCCGCCGTGGAGCCCGGCGACCTCCTTCACAATCGCCAGCCCAATCCCGGCGCCGCCGGAATCCCGAGAGCGGGATTTGTCTCCCCGGTAAAATCGCTCAAAGATGAATGGCAGATCCTCGGACGCAATCCCCTCGCCAGAGTTGCTCACCGCCACCCGGATCTCACCGCCGATCGGGGAAATCTCGATGGCCACGTCTCCGCCTGGGGGCGTGTACTTCGCCGCGTTGTCGAGGAGGTTGCCGATGGCCTGCGCAAGCAGGTCGGGGTCGGCGCGCATGAACCCCTTCACATCCACCGCCATGCGGACGGCAATCCCCTTCCCCTCGAACTCCGGCCGCCGGACTGTCAGCAGCCTGCGCACCAGCTCATCCAGGTCCACGTCTGCCGGCCGGGAGCGCGGCAGACGAGCGTCAAACTGCGACAGTTCATGGAGCGCATCCACGAGGCGCACCAGTCGCATGGTCTCTTCGTGGAGCGAGGCGATGATCTCCACAGATGCGGGGGTGACGTCCTCGCTGATGGCTTCAAGGTATCCCCGCAGGTTCGTGAGCGGCGTGCGCAGTTCATGTGCGACATTGGCGACGAGGTCCTTCCGCAGCCGCTCCAGCCTCGCCAGCGACCCCGCCATGCGGTTGAGTGACTCCGCCAGCGACTCCAGCTCCGCCGACGAGGCGCCGGCGACACGCGCTCCGTAATCACCGCCCGCGACGCGGCCGGCCATCGCCATCATCCCGCGGACTGGCCGGACGACCTGGCGGAAGAGGATGACACTGAGCAGCACGCCGATCCCGCCGGCGGTCAGGCTGGTCAGCAGCAGCACCCGCCACAGCGCCGTGACAAACAGATGGTGCGGCATGTCGGCCTGGATGTGGAACTCTTTCATCAGGCTGGCGAAGATGGCGTCCGCCAGGCGGCCGACCATCAAGGCGGCCATGCCCACGGCGACGCCGACGACCAGCAGATTGATGCCTAACAGCGTCCAGAACAGACTCCGCCGCACGCCCTCACCCGTCATAGCAGCTTGTATCCTACCCCGCGGACCGTCGCAATAAAGCGCGGGTGGTCGGGGTCGTCGCCCAGCTTCTGCCGCACCTTGCCCACGTGCACGTCGATCGCGCGATCGACCACGGCAGCCTCGTGGTGCGCGTAGATGTGGTTCAGGAGCTGATCCCGAGTAAATGCGCGCTCTGGGGACTCCAGCAGCGTTTGCAGCAGCCGGAACTCCACCGGCGTCAGGTCGACCTCGACGCCACCGACCGTGACGCGGTGGCGGTCCAGATCCATCTCCAGCGACCCACGCTGCAGCACGAGCGAGCGGGCCACCACCTCGCGCGGGCTGAAGGGTTTGGTCACGTAGTCATCCGCGCCCAGGGATAAACCCAGCAATTTGTCCAGTTCGTCGACCCGGGCGGTGAGCATGAGAATCGGCACATCGGACGCCGCCCGCAGCCGGCGGCAGACCTCCACTCCGTCCATGTGGGGGAGCATGAGATCCAGGATGATCAGGCTGGGGCGGATGCGGGTGGCCGCGTCCAGGGCCTCGCGGCCGTCGGCGGCCGACGCCACGTTGAACCCCTCGCGCTTCAAGTACAGACCCAAGAGGTTTACGATCTTCGGGTCGTCTTCAACGACGAGCACGGTCTGACTCATCGGCGCAACCTAGCATACGTTCGACGCTTAAAGGTTCGACAACGACCACCATTCTCTTCGCCCGCGGTGCAGCCGGCAGTGGGGAATCTATAATGATTTCGTTACAATACGTTTGTCTGGGCTTCACTCATCCGCAGTAGCGTAAGAATCACGCGAGATTTGGAGGCGTCGAGCGTGCGCAGCGAAAGGATCACACGCCGGGACTTGCTCCACCGTGCTCTCGTGCTCGCCATTGGGTCGCTGGGCGGCCTCGGGCTGGCCCACCGGCTTGCGGCGGCTGGCCAGAGGATGGTCGCATTCGCGCAGTCGCTGTTCGACCGCATCAAGGGGCTCCCGCCGGAAATCACACCCACCGGCGACTTCTACGTCGTGAGCAAGAACCCACCTGGCTTCGACCCAGTCGTCGATGCGCAACGGTGGCGGTTGGAGATCGCGGGCCTCGTCGGGAAGCCGGTGTCTCTCACCTACGACGAGATCAAGGCGTTGCCGCCGGTGCAGCGTCCGCACACCCTGGAATGCATCAGCAACGACGTCGGCGGCGACTTGATCAGCAATGCGATGTGGCGCGGCGTGCGGTTCCAGGACGTGCTCAATAAGGCTGGCGGGGTGGGGGCAAAAGCGGTTCAGATTGCCTTCAGCTGCGCGGACGGATACACGGAATCCCTCCCCGTGGCCGAAGCGCTGCATCCTGACACGCTGCTGGCCTACGAGATGAACGGGGCGCCGCTGTCACCGAAGCACGGCTTCCCGGTCCGTCTCCTGGTCCCCGGGCATTTCGGCATGAAGAACCCGAAGTGGATCACCAAGATTGAAGCGGTAGACCACGATTTCGTGGGGTACTGGGAACGGTCCGGCTGGAGTCAGCAGGCCATTGTGAAGACGATATCCAAGTTCACGATCCCCGGCGGTGGGCACATGATGTACAAGGTTGGAGATGACGTGGGACTCGGGGGGGTAGCCTACGCCGGCGACCGGGGGATTAGAGCCGTGGACGTATCCGCCGACGACGGGAAGACCTGGGAACCGGCCCAGATCAAGCCGCCGCTCGGCAAGTACACGTGGGTGTTGTGGGCAGCAGTCTGGAAGCCCACCACGCCGGGGGAGTACACGCTGCGGGTGCGCGCCCAGGATGGCACCGGCACCCTCCAGACGCGCGAAGAGGTTGGCACGCTCCCCGACGGCGCAAGCGGATTCCATCGGATGCGGATCCGTGTAAGTAAATAACCAAATAAGCGTAAGGCAATGACGCACCATGGGGAGGCGGGTTGAATGAGACTGATGGGAGTGATGCTTGTTGTTGGCCTGGTGGCAATGGTTTCGGCGTCCGCCGCGCTCGGGGCGGACATGATGGCTGCCGCCAAGACGGAACTCGGCACCGCCCTGACGCACGCCGGGTTTGCCGCCGGGTACGATGCAGTGGCCGAGGTGGAACTCCATCTCCACCACGTGGTGAACTGCCTGGAGGGCGCTGCCGGCAAGAACTACAATATGGGCGCCGGGAACGTCTGTCAGGGACAGGGGAACGGGATTTTTGCCGACCTCAAGGACTCAGGCATGGCCGGAGCCCATGCGGCCCCCTACGCCGAGATTGCCGATCAGGTGGCGACCTGGGGGATTCAGCAGACGATGGCAAAGGATCTCGGCCGGGCCAAAGCAGCCGCAGCGGCCGCGAAGGCAATCATTCAGCTCTCCATCGACAACTTCAAGTAGGATGGGTTGACAGAGAAAGGAGGCACGTATGAGCAGGACGACACGGACCCGTGCCCTTACTCTGCTTCGCGTCGCAGCGTTGGCGCTGGGCGCCGTCTTCAGCGCCTCAATTGGCGTCGGCTTGCTTCATCCAACGGGTGCAAACGCGGGATTCCCCAACCAGCTGCCGTTCATGTGCTTCAACACCGGGAACACGTTCCACCAGACGTTCGGCCCAATCAGCTTCTTCCTCAATGAGACTCAGCAGGGGCCGACAAGCTTCCAGGAGGGTCCGCCGACC
>VBAI01000234.1 GCA_005882295.1 Candidatus Segetimicrobium genomatis
ACCGGCGCGGGGTGGACCCCGTTCGGTGTCTTCGGCAGCGGCCCGAACCAGTTTAGGTTCCCGAGCGGCATCTACGTCAGCGCCGCGGGGCAGATCTTCGTGACGGACGCGTTCAACCACCGCATCGTGCGCATGGACAATATGACAGGCGCGGGGTGGATCACCCTTGGCGGGCCTGCGGCCGGCAGCGGCATGAGCCAGTTCAACGCTCCATTCGGCATCTTCGTCAGCGCCGGGCAGATCTATGTGGCGGATACGAGCAACCACCGCATCGTGCGGATGGACACCATGACCGGAGCGGGGTGGACGGTGCTCGGCGGGCCTTCCGCCGGCAGCGGCATGAACCAGTTTAGCTCTCCGACCGGCATCTTCGTTAGCGCCGGGCAGATCTATGTGGCGGACTGGAACAACAACCGGATCGTCCGGATGAACGACATGGCCGGCACGGGGTGGACTGCGTTCGGTACCCTCGGCAGCGGCATGAACCAGTTCGACGGGCCGTTCGGCGTCTCCGTCAGCGCCGGGCAGATCTACGTGGCGGATAGGAACAACAACCGCATCGTGCGGATGAACGACATGACCGGCGTGGGGTGGACCGAGTTCGGTACCTTCGGCAACGGCCCAAACCAGTTCAGCAGTCCGTTCGGCATCTTCGTCAGCGCTGGGCAGATCTTCGTGGTGGATACCTTCAACAGCCGGATCGTGCGGATGGATGACATGACCGGCGCGGGGTGGACCCCATTTGGTACCTCCGGCAGCGGCCCAAACCAGTTCAATTTGCCAGTCAGAGTTTTCTTGCAGTGAGATTTCTGTCGCAGGGGTAACACTCGGGTCACCATCGAAATCCACCTATAGTCCAAAGGTCGAGTTCGGTTGTCCAGAGCTTCGCTCGGGAGAGCGCCATGGCTGCGGATGGCGTTGGATCTTTTGCCCTTGTTCTCCACACCCATCTCCCATTCGTGCTGGGCCACGGGCGCTGGCCACACGGCAGCGACTGGCTGATGGAGGTGGCGGCGGGATGCTACCTGCCGCTGCTGGACACCATTGGCGAAGCGGCCGCGTCCGGTGTCTCCCCCCGCATCACCATTGACGTCTCGCCCGTGCTCGCGGGGCAGCTGGCGGCGCCCGCGTTCCGGTCGGAGTTCGAGGAATACCTGCGGGCCAGGATTTCATCCGCGCGCGAGAACCGGCAGGAGTTTGCCGCGGCCAATCAGCCGGAGCTGGCGCACCTGGCAGAGGGATGGGAAGGGTTCTATCGAGACCGGCTGCAGCAATTCGAGCGCCTCAACGGCGATCTCGTCGGCGCGCTGCGGGCGCTCGCGGACCAGGGTCACGTGACGTTGATCACCTGCGCCGCCACGCACGGCTACCTGCCGCTGTTGAGCCGTGAAGAATCCATCGCCCTGCAACTCCGCGTGGCGGTGGCGGCCCACCGGCGGCATTTCGGACGCGCGCCCGACGGCATCTGGCTGCCGGAATGCGCGTACCGTCCCCGCTATGAGTGGACGCCGCCGGTCGGCCCGCACAAAGGCGGGGGGCGCGTGCGCCGGCGCGGCATCGAGGAGTTCATGGCGGATGCTGGCTTGAAGTTTTTCATCACCGATGTGCACCTGATGCGCGGCGGCAGCCCGCTGTCCGCATACCGCGATTATTACCCGGCGCTGCAGCAACTGTCCGGACCGCAGCCGCCGTCGTATCGTCCGGACCGCACCCCGTACCGCCCCTATCTGGTCGCGTCCCGCGGGGGTCACGGGACCGCCACGGCGTTCGTGCGGGACCCCGACAGTACGCTGCAGGTTTGGAGCCGGGACCGCGGATATCCCGGTGACGGGTCGTATCTTGAATTCCATAAGAAGCACTTCCCCGGCGGATTGCGGTACTGGCGGGTCACGGATGCGAAGGTCGATCTGGGCGGGAAGCAGCTCTATGAGCCGGCGCGGGCTCAGGAGCGCGTGCAGGCGCATGCTGGCCACTTTGTTGACCTGCTGCGCGGCGTGCTGACGGCCAACCCCGAGGGACCACATGCGGTTGTGTGCAGCCCGTACGACACCGAGCTGTTCGGACACTGGTGGTTTGAGGGGCCGCGCTGGTTGGCGGAGGTGTTCGCCCGGTTGCCGCAGGCTCGCATCGCACCGGTCGACTGCGTGACCTACCTGGAGACCTACCCCCCGGACACGACGATCACGCTACTGGAGGGGTCATGGGGCGAGGGGGGCGACCATCGTGTGTGGTTGAACCCCCACACGGAGTGGACCTGGGAGCGAATCTACGGCGCCGAGGACGAGTTCTGGACGCTGGCCAGGCAGGCCGGAACGTACGCGACGGAGCCGGCCAGGCGCGTTGCCTCCCAACTGGCGCGGGAACTGTTGCTGATGCAGGCGTCGGACTGGCAGTTCCTGATCACGACCTGGGCGGCGCGCGACTACGCCGAGGCGCGCATCGCCGAACACCATGCCACCTTCACTCGCCTGGCCCAGGCGCTGCGCCGCCTCCTCGCCGGCGGAGCGATGCCGCCGGCCGAGGAGGAGTTCCTGGCCGCGTGTGAGGCACAGGATTTCCTGTTCCCGGACATCCTGAGCCACGTCGCGGAGGCCTGCCGCGTCCCGGCAGCGTAAGGGGTTCCTGTGGCCCGTCCCCGCGTTCTGGCGCTTATCCTTGCCGGCGGCAAAGGCGAGCGGCTCTACCCTCTGACCCGCGAGCGAGGCAAACCGGCGGTCCCCTTCGGTGGGAAATATCGCATCGCTGATTTTGTGCTGTCCAACTTTGTGAATTCCGGCATCTACGCGCTGTACGTCCTGGTGCAGTATAAGGCGCAGTCGCTGATCGACCATGTACGCAACGCCTGGCGGTTGGGCGGGCTTCCGGATCAGTTCGTCCTCATTGTGCCCCCGCAGATGCGGTGGGGGGAGACCTGGTATCAGGGCACCGCGGACGCCGTGTATCAGAATCTCAACCTGCTGCTCGACTTCGCCCCGGACCTGGTGGCCATCTTCGGCGCCGACCATATCTATCGCATGGACATCGGCCAGATGCTGGCGTTCCATCAGGCGCAGCGGGCAGACGTCACCGTCGCCGCCCTGCCCGTTCCGGTCGAGCGGGCCAGCGGGTTCGGGGTCATGGTCGCAGAACCGGACGGGCGGCTGGTCGGCTTCGAAGAGAAACCGGCATCTCCGCCCCCGATGCCCGGCGACCCCTCCCGGGCCCTGGCCTCGATGGGCAACTACCTGTTCACCCGCGAGGCGCTCGTCGATGCGTTGCTGGAGGATGCCCGGCGGAGCACCAACCATGACTTTGGCCGCACGATCCTGCCCGAACTCGTCCCCCACGCCCGCGTCTACGCCTATAACTTTCTGGAGAACGCGGTTCCGGGCATACAATCACATGAAGAGGTCGGATACTGGCGTGACGTCGGGACGATCGAGACCTACTGGCAGGCGCACATGGATCTGCTCGGCCGCACTCCCAAA
>VBAI01000080.1 GCA_005882295.1 Candidatus Segetimicrobium genomatis
GCAGGGACGCCGCGATTGGATCATCCCCCGCGATAGCGCAGATGAAATCCTACGCCTGGCTGCTGGAGTGCCTGCCACCATGCTGTGGTTGCAGCGCTCCGGTCATGTGGCCACGCTGGACCGGGACCGGGCGGTGCTAGCCGATGCGGTGACAGAATTCCTACGGGTCCACGGGCTGACTAGGGGTGAGGGCGGTGGAGCAGCTTGAGCACGGTGGGAACAACATCCGCTACGGTATGGGTCCCACCCGGTCCAGGTCGGAGATGACTTGATCGAGCAGGGTGCCTGCGGATGAAGGAGCGAATACCGACAACACCCACAGACTGTGTCGCGCGTGGAACGGGCGCGCGAAGGGAGGCAACCGGATGCAACCACAGGACCGGGAGAGACCCGCCGGCGGGCTGACGCGGCGGCGGTTCTTGCAGGCTGGCGTCGCGGGGGCGACCGGGCTGGCGCTCTCGGGGGTCGGTGGATGGCTCAAGCAGGCCCTGGCGCAGTTGCCGCCGGGATCATACAATCCACAGTTGCAACTGTCGTTTCCCGTGGAGCCGGGAGCCTCGCTCCGGATTCTGCGCTGGTCGCAGTTTGTGAGCACGGACCAGCCCACGTACGAGCGAATGGCGCAGGACTTTACGCGGCGCACGGGCGTGCCGGTCCGCCTCGAGTACGAGGCCTGGCCCGATGTTCAGCCGAAAGCGGCGGCGGCCGCCAACGTTGGGGCCGGGCCGGACATCGTCTTGGGCTTTTTCGATGAACCGCACCTGTGGCCCGACAAACTCGTGCCGGTCACCGACCTCGCCGACTATCTGGGCCGCAAGTACGGCGGATGGTTTCCGGTGGCGCCCCAGTATGGGCACAGCGCGCAGATGGGAGAATGGATTGCGGTTCCTATCGGCGCGCCAGGATCCTGCCTCAACTACAGGATGTCGTGGGTCAAAGAGGCCGGATTCGACCCTGATCCGGCCAAGTTTCCGAAGACGACGGATGAGTTTCTACGCCTTTGCCGGTCCCTCAAATCCCGGGGGCATCCCACGGGGTTTGCACTGGGAAAGGCCGTGGGCGATGCCAACTCGTGGTGTCACTGGCTGCTGTGGACGTTTGGCGCTCATGCCGTGGGGCCGGACAACACGACGATCACGCTCAACGCGCCCGAGACGGTCAATGCCCTGGAGTATGGACGGCAGCTCTTCGAGACGATGATTCCCGGCGTGGCGGGATGGCTCGATCCCAACAACAACCGAGCGTTCCTCGCCGGGGAGGTCGCGCTGACCAACAACGGGATCAGCATCTACTTTGCGGCGAAGAACGATTTTCCCGAGGTCGCCGCCGATATGAACCATGCCGTCTACCCGCAGGGACCGGCGGGGCGGCCGACCGAGCTCCATTCGTTCAGTCAGGCGTACATCTTTAAGTACACCAGGTACCCGAATGCCGCCAAGGAGTTCTTGCGTTTCATGATGGAGGATCCGCAGTATCCGCGATGGATCAACGCGATGCTGGGGTACGTCAGCCACCCCCTGCGCGCGTTCACCAATCTGGCGGTGTGGCGCTCTGACCCGAAGGCCGTGCCCTTCCGCGATGCCGTGGCGCGGATGCTGCCGCACTCCTACCAGGGGACGCCCGGGCCGAAGTCTGCGCGGGCATTGGCGGAATTTGTCATCGTGGACATGGTGGCCGATGCGCTTACCGGCCGGCGCAGCGTGCGCGACGCGATCCTGGCGGCTGAAGCGCGCTTGAAGCGCATCTATGAGGGATAAGCGAGGGCCCGGCAGGGCCCATCCTCATTCCCCTCTCCCTGGAGGGAGAGGGACCAAGGGTGAGGGGGTCAAGCTCACGAGGGGCTAATGCCAAGCGTTCAGGTCACGACCGCTGCCCGTGTCGTCCGGCCCGCCGGTCTCGTCGGCCGCGTCCTGGAGAATCATCACGCGCTGGGGGTGATGATGGTAACCCCGGCGCTGCTCATCCTGGCCATCTTCCTCGCCTACCCCTTCGGGTTGGGGGTGTGGCTCAGCTTCACCAACGCGACGATCGGGCAGGCCGGCCGGTTTGTCGGCCTGGGGAACTTCCGCTACCTGCTCGGCGACTCCGTCTTCCGCGTGGTGGTGCTGAATACCACACTCTACGCCGCGGCGGCGGTCGTCTGCAAACTGGTGCTGGGTTTCCTCCTCGCGCTGCTGGTCAACCGCGAATTCCGCGGCAAGCGCATCGTGCGCGCGATCATGCTGCTGCCATGGATCGTGCCGACGTCCCTCTCGGCGCTGGTGTTCTACTGGATCTACGATCCGACGTTCAGCATCATCACCTGGGCCCTCCGGCGGATCGGGCTGCTGCATGGGTTTATCAACTATCTTGGGGATCCGAACCTCGCGCGGGCGTCGCTCATCGCTGCCAACATCTGGCGCGGGATCCCCTTCTTTGCCATCGGCCTGCTGGCAGGGCTGCAAACCGTCAGCCCCACCCTGTACGAAGCCGCGGCGATTGACGGCGCCGGCCCCTGGCAGAAATTCTGGTTCGTCACCTGGCCGGTACTGTTGCCGCTGACCGTCGTGGTGACCGTCTTCTCCACCATCATGACGGTGGGCGACTTCCAGCTGATCTGGATCATCACCCACGGGGGGCCGGCCAATGCCACGCATCTGTTCGGCACGCTGGCGTATCAGCGCGCGATCCAGGGCGGATTCATCGGGGAAGGGGCGGCGATCTCCGCGTTCGTGCTGCCGGTGCTGGTCGGGGCTGTGATGGTGAGCTTCCACTACCTGCGGAGGGAATGATGCGCCGGTCGGCTCTGACCTCTACGCTGACCTTCTACCTGCCGCTGTGGGCGTTTCTGGTGCTGCTGCTCTTTCCCTTCTACTGGATGCTGGTGACCGCGGTGCGGCCGAACAAAGAGCTGTACAATTTGTCGTTGAACCAGTTGTGGACGTCGCATCCCACGCTGCAGCATTTCCAGAAGCTGCTGTTCGCCACCCACTTCGCTCCCTGGCTGCAGAACACGATGCTCATCGCCCTGGGGGCCACCGTACTCGCGCTGTCGTGCGCCGTGTTCGCGGCCTATGCGGTCCAGCGCCTGCGCTTTCGCGGCTCGGGGGTGATCGGGGTGGCGATCTTCCTGAGCTACCTGGTGCCGCCGGTCATCCTCTTCATCCCGCTGGCGCGCATCATCAACGAGCTCGGGTTGTGGGATCGCCCGGCCGCGCTGATTCTCACTTACCCGACGTTTCTTATTCCGTTTGCCACCTGGCTGCTGATGGGCTATTTCAAGTCGATTCCGGTCGAGCTCGAAGATTGCGCGCGCATCGACGGCGCTACGCGGGTTCAGGTGCTCCGTCACATCCTGCTGCCGCTGGCGCTGCCGGGGATCCTGTCGGCGTTGATCTTCTCCTTCACGTTGTCCTGGAACGAGTACCTCTACGCGCTCGTCTTCCTGTCCTCCACGGGATCGAAGACGATTCCCGTCGGATTGGCCACCGAGCTCATCACCGGCGACGTCTTCCAATGGGGGCCGCTGATGGCCGGGGCCCTGCTGGGGTCGGTCCCGGTGGCACTCATTTATTCGTTCTTCGTGGAACACTACGTCGCCGGCCTCACCGGCGCCCTGAAAGAGTAGCCCGGGTCCGGCCTGTCATGCTGCTGCTGCGCGAGACAGATGTGCGGGCGTTGCTCTCGATGGAGGCGCTGATCCCCCTGATGGAGGAGGCGTTGCGTGCCTATTCCACCGGCGGGGTGGCCCAGCCCGTGCGGCTGGCCATGGTGGTGGAGCCTCATGCCGGCTACCTCGGGCTCATGCCGGCCCATCTGCGCGCCGGCCGTCCCGGCCCGGGGCCGGGGATCCCGGAGACGATGGGTGCGAAGGCCGTGACCTTCTACCCGCGCAATGCGGCGCGCGATCTGCCCACGCACCTGGCGGTGGTGCTCTTGTGGGACAGTGCCACAGGGGAATTGCTGTCCATGATGGATGGCCGGCTGATCACCGAGATGCGCACCGCCGCCACGTCGGCGGCGGCGACGCGAGCGCTGGCCCGGAAGGACGCAGGGATCCTGGCGGTGCTCGGGGCGGGAGTCCAGGCCCGCAGCCACCTGGAGGCCATGCGGGCGGCGCGGCCGCTGCGGCAGGTGCGGGTGTGGTCCCGCACGCCGAGCCGCGTCCAGCGGTTCCTCACAGACATGCAGCCCCACGCCAGCGCGCCCATGACGGCGTGCGCGTCAGCCGAGGAGGCCGTCCGCGGGGCGGAGGTCATTGTGACGGCGACGTCGGCGTCGGCGCCGGTCTTGCGAGGGGCGTGGCTCGCCGAAGGCGCGCATATCAATGCGGTGGGCGCCCCGCGCCCGGACTGGCGCGAACTCGACACGGAGGCGGTCCGCCGGGCGCGCGTGTACGTGGACTCGCGCGCCGGCGCGCTCCTCGAATCCGGCGATCTGCTGCTGCCGATCCAGGAGGGCGCGATTGGACGGGCGCACATCGTGGGAGAGATCGGGGAGGTGCTGGCCGGGACCATGGCCGGGCGGACGAGCGCGCGTGACATCACCCTCTTCAAATCCCTGGGCATGGCCGTTGAGGATGTGGCCACGGCGCACTACGTGTATACGCGTGCTCGGGAGAGAGGGGTTGGACAAGAGATCGATTTCCACTAACTGACGGGAACAGGGGAACGCGGGAACGGGCGAACGCGGCATTCACGGTGATCGAGACAGTTACGCGTTCCCGTGTTCCCGCGATCCCGCGTTCCCGGGACTCGAGGTGATCCATGGCCGGTAAGAAGATCGTCATTCTGGGCGGCGGGTTCGGCGGCATCACGGCGGCGCTCGAGCTGCAGCAGGCGCTGCCATCCGAGCATCAGGTCACTCTGGTGGACCGGGGCGGGACCTTCATGATGGGGCTGCGCAAATTGTGGGTCCTGGTGGGCCGGGGGACCCGTCAGGAAGGGACGCGCTCGCTTCAGGCGCTGGCGGCCAGAGGCATCCAGGTGCACCGCGCCGCGGTGACGGCGATCGATGTCCGCACTCGCGCGGTGCGGACCGAGGCCGGATCCATCCCGTTCGACTATCTCATCGTGGCGCTTGGCGCGGAGGCGAGGCCGGACCTGGTTGCCGGTTTCGGCCCTCCTGCCTTCAACCTCTACGATCCCGACGACGTCGAGCGCTTGGCGGCGCGCGTCCGGACGTTCCGCGAGGGACGCCTGCTCGTCGCTGTGCTGGGCGGCCCGTACAAGTGCCCGCCCGCCCCGTTTGAAGCGGCGATGATGTTGGACGATCTCTTCCGCAAGCGGGGCCTTCGAGACAGCATCGAGATCCAGGCGTCCACGCCGCAGCCGATGTCGCTGCCGGTCGTCGGGACCGCCGGCTGTGCGCAGGTCGAGGGGCAACTGGCCGGCAAGGACATTCGATTTACACCGAACCGCAAAGTCGTCAAGGTGGACGGGCACACGCTGGTGTCTGACGGGGCAACGATCCCGGCCGATCTCCTCATCGGGGTGCCACCGCATCGCCCGCCGGCGGTGGCGCGTGAGAGTGGACTGGCGATGCGCGGGGAGTGGATTGCCGTGGATCCCGGGACGCTGCGTGCGTCCGCCGATGGCATCTTCGCGATCGGCGATGTGGTGGAGATCCCGCTGGCCAACGGCATGCCGCTGCCCAAAGCCGGCGTCTTTGCCGAGGAACAGGCCAGAGTCGTCGCCGCGCAGATTGCGAGTGAGCTGATTCACCGCCCACAGCCCGCGCCATATCGCGGGCACGGGTACTGCTTCATCGAGACGGGCAACGAGCAGGCGTCGATGGTGCAGGGCGACTTCTTCGCCACGCCCGCGCCTGCCGTGCAGGTCACGCCACCCAGCGCGGACGCGTACCGGCAGAAGGTGGAATTTGAACAGTCGCGACTGCATCGCTGGTTCTCGCGTTAGCCGCGACCCCCACATCTGGTAGTTTGTCTTCCCGCCGACCCCCGATGTAGGGGTTTTTGCTCCTCGACGAGATTTCTTCAATTTCCCCAGGAAACGCGGGTCTGATGGAAGGAGTTAGAGGGTACGAGTGGAATAACGGTGGAACGAAGTGGGGAATGGTGGGGAGCTTGTTCAGAGGCGAACATCGTTACTCCCTGGACGACAAGGGGCGGCTCGTCCTGCCCCAGACATTCCGCGCCGCCCTCGGCAGCAGGGTGGTTGTCACGCGGGGGCTCGATGAGTGCGTGGCGGTGTACTCGCCAGCGGAGTGGGCGAGGAACGAGAAGAAGCTGCGAGGGTTGTCAGTCAGCCGGCGCGACTTCGTGCGCTTCGTGCTGGCCAGTGCGGAAGATGTAGCGCTCGACCGGCAGGGGCGGATGACGATTCCATCGCACCTGCGCGAGTACGCCAAGATCGAGCGCGAGTCGGTGGTCGTCGGGGTGGGCAGTCGCCTGGAGATTTGGAGTCTGGTGAACTGGCAGCGATACCTGGCGCGGGTCCAGGCCGAGGCGACCTCGATCGCGTCTGAGTTGAAAGACCTGAGCCTGTGATGGCATGAACCGGTGGGACGATCGAGCACGTACCGGTTCTCTTGATGGAAACGCTCACGTGGCTACAACCCCGGCCCGGCGGGGTGTATGTCGACGCCACCCTGGGCGGAGGGGGACACGCCGAGGCGATCCTTGACAGCATCGTTCCAGGTGGGCGGCTGATCGGGATCGATCGGGACGAGCAGGCGCTGGAGCAGGCGTCCCGGCGGCTGGAGCGGTTCGGCGGGGCCGTCACGCTCATCCGCGAGAACTTCGCGGCACTCAAAGTGGTTCTCCAGTCGCTGGGTCTCGACCGGGTCGACGGGGTGCTGTTCGATCTCGGTGCCTCGATGATGCAGTTCGCGGATCCAGGGCGGGGGTTCTCGTTCGCGGCGGCAGGACCGCTGGACATGCGGATGGACGGGCGGCAGCCGCTCAGGGCGGCGGATCTGGTGAATGAGCTCCCGGAGCGAGAGCTCGCCGACCTGATCTGGCGATACGGCGAGGAGCGGTGGTCACGGCGGATCGCCCGCGCAATCGTTCGGGCGCGGCCCCTCCTGACCACGGAGGACCTGGCCGAGGTGGTCCGCCGGGCTATCCCACGGCGGGCGTGGCCGCGGACGATTGATGCGGCCACCAGGACGTTTCAGGCACTACGCATCGCGGTGAACGACGAACTGTCGAACCTTGAAAACGCCATACCAGCTGCGGCGGAGGTACTCCGGGAGGCGGGTCGACTCTGCGCCATTACCTTCCACTCCCTGGAAGATCGAACCGTCAAACACACCCTCCTGCGCCTCTCCCGTGGGTGCACCCGATCTCCCGGGTCCTCCGCCTGCACGAATGGGGAAACGCGATGGTTGCGCGTCTTGACCAAAAAGCCGATCACGCCGACCCCTGCAGAAATCGCGCGCAATCCCCGCGCGCGCAGCGCAAAGCTGCGCGTGGCGGAACGGATGCCAGACGATTCAACTGAATAGAGAGTTGGGGCTGGGGCGTTCGGGGTCGGTCTTCGCACCTTCACACACACCCCGAACCTTCCCCTATACACCTCACGAGCACCTCCGGCAACCGATGCCCGGCGCCCTGCCCCAGCACGAAACGGCAAGTTGGAGAGTTGGAAAGTTGGAGAGTTGAATAACAGCATCGTCTCTCCAACTTTTCAACTCTCCAACTCTCCAACTCTGACATGGGAGTAGCGGATGTTTGCACTGGCACCTCGATCACGAACCTATCCGGTGCTGTTGCCGGACCGCCCCTCGGCTGAGCGAGAGCCGGCCCGGCGGCGGACCCGTCGCCGTCCCCTCCCCACGATTGTGGCGGTGGCGGTCATCGCCGTGCTTCCCGCCGTCACGCTCGTCTCCCAGCGCACTGCGGCCGCGCGCACCGGATACGTCATCCTGGGCTTGCGACAGCAGGTCGAGGAGCTCGAGGCCGAACATGCCCGGCTGGTCGCCACCGCCTCAGCGCTGCGTGCGCCGGACCGGATCGAACGCATCGCCCGGGCGGACCTGGGGATGCTGACCCCGCGGCCGCAGCAGGTGGCGGCACTGCCGATCACCACCCCCACCCGCGCGATCGCCGGTCCCTCTCCATCGGCCTGGGATCGCCTCGCCGCCTGGTTCATTCGCAGCGAGGCGGCCGCGGGCGAACCCTCGCAGTGAGCACGGGTGCGCCTCCCGTCGCGCGGGACACGCCGGCGCTCTAACCCCCGTCGCGCTGGTCGATTGTTCCGCAGACGGCCGAGCCGTCCTGTCCCGGGATGGTTCCAGACGCGCGCCGACCTTCTGACTGAGCACCGGACCGTGATTCGCCGCCGCACGATGGTCATGACAGGCGTGGTCTGTGTGGCACTGTCCGTGCTCGCGCTGCGGCTGGCCCAGGTGCAGGTGATCCAGGGCGGGCGCTTGCAACACTTGGCCCAGCGCCAGCAGATGGAAGTGATCGCGATCGAACCTCACCGCGGCCTGATCCTTGATCGGCGTGGCCGCCCCCTGGCGATCAACGTTGAGGCCACATCGATCTACGCCGTGCCCAGCGCGATTGCCGATCGCCAGGCGTTCGCGGCGCGCGTGGCCCCGCTGCTGCGCCAGCGTGTGGATGAGGTGAGACGTCGGCTGGCCACGGGCCGGCACTTCGCCTGGCTGGCCCGCAAAGTGAGCCCGCAGATGGTTGCCCGCGTGCGCGCCCTGGGGATGGCAGACCAGATCGGGTTTCTCACCGAGGACAAGCGCGCCTATCCGAACGGCCCCCTTGCCGCCCAGGTGATCGGGTTTGCGGGAATCGACAATCAAGGGCTTACCGGGGTGGAGCTCTCTTACGAGCATGTCCTGCATGGCACCATCGGGCGCGCCATCGCGGCGCGCGACGGGTTGGGCCGTGTGATGGTGGAGACCCAGCAGGTGCTGGGCACGCCACAGGATGGGCAAGACATCCAGCTGACGATCGATCAGGTGATTCAGCACATCGCCGAGCGCGAGCTGAGCGCTGCCGTCGAGCGCACCGTCGCGAAGGGCGGGTGGGCGGTGGTCATGGATCCGATCACCGGCGAGATCCTGGCGATGGCGACCGTCCCCTCCTTCAACCCCAACGCCGGCCCAGATCTGGACGCCCGGCGCTGGATCAACCGGCCGGTGGCTGAGGCGCAGGAGCCCGGTTCCACGTTCAAGATCTTCTTGATGGCCGCGGCGTTGGATTCCGGCGTCGTGCCCCCAACCGAGCACTTCTTCTGCGGTGGATCGCTGCCGGCACCGGGAGGAACGGTGCTGCGCGATGCCGGCGGGAGACGGCACGGGTGGCAGACGATGGGCGAGATTGTAAAGAACTCCTGCAATATCGGCGCGGCGCAGGTCGGCACGAGGCTGGGCAAAGCGCAGTTCTTCCATTATATTCGCGCCTTCGGGTTCGGCCAGCCGATCGGGATCGATCTGCCGGGCGAGTCGGCCGGAATCGTGCCTCCACCGTCCGCGTGGCGGGGGCCTGGCCTGCAGACGATCTCGTTCGGCCAGGGCGTATCCACGACAGCCATCCAGATGCTGACCGCGGCCACGGCCCTCGTGAACGACGGCACGATGCTCCGCCCTTACATCGTGCGCGCCGTGCGCGACCACCAGGGCCGGCTGACCGAGGCGGTCGGACGTCAGGTGGTGGGCCGTGTGATCAGACCCGAAACCGCCGCCGCGGTGCTGCAGATGATGGTGGGGACGACCACGAGCGGCACCGGCACTCAGGCGCGCATCGACGGCTACACGGTCGCCGGCAAGACGGCTACGGCGCAAAAGCCCGCCCGCCGGGGAGGGTATGACCCCGACCGCTATGTGGCGTCCTTTCTGGGGATCGTCCCCATTCCCAATCCTCGCCTGGCGGTGCTCGTCGCGCTGGACGAACCGCGCGGAGCGTACTCCGGCGGCGAGGTGGCGGCCCCGGTGTTCCGGCAACTCGCGTCGCAGGTGTTGTGGTACCTGCGCGTGCCCCCCCTGGTTCCGTCGTCGACGCCATCAGGCAGCGCACCGCGCCTCCCGGCGGCCGCAGGCACGCGATAATGGTGGGAGGCTGCCGTTAGGCGGCCTAATCCTCTTTCCCCTCTCCCCACGGGAGAGGGTGCAGGGTGAGGGGTGAGTGCCTCTCTGTATAATGACGTTGAGACCCACGATGATGACCCTCGGCGAGTTGCTGCGCGGTCTTCCAACGACACGGGTCGTCGGCTCAACGGCGACCCCGATCGCTGATATCGCCTACCATTCCAAAGCGGTCCGGTCCGGCGGGCTTTTCGTGGCCATTCCAGGCCTGCAGCACGACGGGCATGCGTTCGTGTCGGAGGCGATCGCCCGTGGCGCCGCGGCGGTGGTTGTGCAGCGACCGACGGAGGTGCCCCCAGGTGTGACACAGGTCGTGGTCGCCGACTCCCGCATCGCCCTGGCCTCCCTCAGCTGCGCCTTCTTCGGCGAGCCGTCCCGCGCGTTCTCGCTCATCGGCATCACCGGGACAAACGGGAAAGGCACGACCGCGTATCTCCTCGATGCGGTGCTGGCCCGGGCCGGACGGCGCACGGGGGTGGTCGGCACCCTTGGGGTGAAGGTCGGTGCGCGCACGACCCCGCTCGATCGCACCACGCCCGAGGCGCCGGACCTCCAGCGTATCCTGCGTCAGATGGCAGACCAGCATCTTGACTGCGTCATGATGGAGGTCGCCTCACACGCTCTCGCCCTGCACCGCGTGGACGGGTGCCGGTTCCGCGCGGCCGTGTTTACCAATCTGACCCAGGACCATCTGGATTTCCACAAGACGCTGGACGCCTACCGCGCGGCCAAGCGCACGCTCTTCGAGATGGTGGATGCGGATGGGAACGCCACGATCAACGTCGACGATCCCAGCGCCTCCGCCATGGCCGCATCTAGCCGCGCGCCGGTCGTCACCTACGGACTCACCAGCCGCGCCGATGTGCGCGCCGAACGCGTGCGCCTGCACCTCGGCGGAAGTGAGTTTATGGCGGTCACGCCCCGCGGACGGCTCCCGGTACGGCTGCGGCTGCACGGCCGGTTCAACGTCTACAACGCCTTGGCCGCCATCGCCGCCGCGGATGCCCAGCAGATTGCCCTCGATGTGATTGGACAGGCCCTGGAAGGATTTACCGGGGTGCCGGGGCGGTTTGAGGCCGTGGACGAAGGACAATCTTTTGCCGTGATCGTGGACTACGCGCACACGCCGGACGGATTGGAGAATGTGCTCCAGGCGGCGCGTTCGTTCGCCAGCGGCCGGACGCTGGTCGTCTTCGGCTGTGGGGGGGACCGGGACCGCACGAAGCGGCCGGTGATGGGGAGGATCGCGGCCCAACTCGCCGACGTCGCCATTGTCACCTCGGATAACCCACGCAGTGAAGAGCCCACGGCGATCATTGAGGAGATCCTGACCGGGATCCGGGATCCGGGATCCGGGATCCGAAACCAGCCATCCAAGGCACAAATTGAGGTGGAACCCGACCGCAGGAAGGCCATCTCACGGGCCATAGAACTCGTGCGGCCGGGCGATGTCGTCTTGATCGCGGGCAAAGGGCATGAACCGTATCAGGAAATCCATGGTGTGAAGCATCCGTTCGATGATCGCGTGGTGGCGCGGGAGGCATTGCGGAACTTACAGGCACCGAGAGAAGAACGCCGATGAAGTTTACCCTCAATGACATCGTGAATGCGACCGGAGGCCTCGTTGTGACGAGGCCCGGAGCCAGAGACCCGAAGCCCGTCATTTCCGGCATCAGCACCGACACCCGCACCCTGCAAGCCGGCGACCTCTTCGTCCCTCTGCGCGGACCGCGGGCCGATGGCCACGATTTCATTGCCGACGCGTTCCAGCGAGGCGCTGCGGCCGCCCTGACCACGCGGCCAACCAACGGTCTCCCGTCCGGTGCGGTGGTGATCCGCGTGGATGACCCGTTGCGCGCGCTGGGCCAGATCGCGCGTGCCTACCGCCGTACGCTCACGGTCACGGTCGTCGGAGTCACGGGGAGCGTCGGCAAGACGACGACCACGAAGTTGTGCGCGGCAGTGCTGGCCAGGGCATTCACCGTCGCCTCCACGGCAGAAGTCTGGAACGCGGAAATCGGCGTGCCGCTGACGCTGCTGGGCCTGGGGCCGCAGCACCAGGTCGCGGTGATCGAGATGGCGATGCGGGGCTTGGGCCAAATTACGGAGCTGGTCGCGATGGCCGCCCCCTCGGTCGGCGTCGTGACCTGCATCAGCGACGTGCACCTCGAGTACCTGGGCAGCCGGGAGAATGTCGCGCGGGCCAAGGGCGAGCTGGTGGCCGGTCTCCCGGATGACGGCGCGGCCATCCTGAATCGCGATGATGAACTGGTCGGTGGACTGGCGCGTCTGTGCCGGGGACGCGTGGTGACGTACGGGCTGGCCGGCCCGGCGGACGTGCGGGCGGATCAAATCCGTTTCGAACCCGCGGGCATGGCGTTCCGTGTCCTCGCCGGCCCGAAGCGCGCGGAAGCGCGCCTGCCTGCCTGGGGCCAGCACAACGTAGCCAACGCGCTTGCCGCGACCGCCGTGGGGCTCGAGTTGGGAATGGATCTCGACGCCATCGTCGCCGCCATGGCCGAATGGACGCCGCCGGCCAAGCGCCTCCAGCCGGTCCAGCTGGGCACCGTGCTGGTGATCAATGATACGTACAACTCCAGCCCCGCGTCGGTGCGCGCGGCGCTGGATGTCCTCGAGCACGTTGGCCAGGGACGCCGGCTGGTCGTCGCGTTGGGGGAGATGCGGGAACTCGGTGCCGGTTCCCCCCAGCTGCACAGGGACGTGGGGCGTGATCTGGCGCACCGGAAGATTGCGCTGGTGCTGACTGTTGGCCCAGGCGCCGAGGTCATCGGCGAGGGTGCGGCGGCAGCCGGCGTCGCCCCCGGCTGCATCGAGCATGTCCCGACCATCGAAGAGGCCACCACCCGGCTCCGCACCATCCTGCGGGCGGGAGACGTGGTGTTGATCAAAGGGTCGCGCGTCCTGCAGATGGAGAGAATCGTTGCAGCGCTGGCGCAGACATGATCGAGCGAATCGTCCTCGCCGCGATTCTGGCCGCTGTCCTCACGCTATTGTTCTGCCGGTGGGGGATCCCGCTACTCGCGCGTTCCCATGTTGCTCAGCGGATTCGGGAAGAAGCGCCCACCCAGCACCGCGGAAAGGCGGGGACCCCCACGATGGGCGGGCTCCTCCTGATCCCCCCGGCCGCGATCGCTGCCGTGCTGGCCACTCCCCAAGCCGGGTGGCGTCTGTTGCTGCCGCTCCTGGCGATGGTCGCGTACGGTGCCGTGGGAGCTCTGGACGACGCTCTGGCCATCCGGTACCGCCGAAACCTCGGTCTGCGGGCGAGAGAACGGCTGGCGGTGCAAGGGATCCTGGCCACGTGTCTGGCGGTGTATGTCATGCGGCGGCCGGAGTTGGGGACCGCGCTGATCCTCCCGGGTCTCGGCCCGGTGCAGCTTGGCTGGGCGTATGTCGTCGTGGCCATTCTGTATGTCGTCGGATTCACCAACGCGGTCAACCTCACCGATGGGCTCGATGGCCTCGCGGCCGGCACCGTGGCGATTGCCTCAGGAGCCTATGCGGTGGTGGCGGTGAAGACGGGGTGGCCCGAGGTCGCGGCGCTGGCGGCTGCCGTGGCGGGCGCCTGCGCGGGATTTGTCTGGTTCAACGCCCATCCCGCTGCGGTCTTCATGGGCGACACCGGGTCCAACGCGCTCGGTGCCGCTCTCGCCGGGATGGCGATCGTCACCCAGACCGAATGGCTGCTCCTCGTGATCGGGCTCGTCTTTGTCCTGGAGGCCGCCTCGGTCTTGCTGCAGGTGGTGTACTTCAAAGCCACCGGGGGCCGGCGGATTTTCCGGATGAGCCCGCTGCATCATCACTTCGAACTCTCTGGGTGGACGGAGACGCAGACGGTGACACGACTGTGGATAATCGCCGTGTTTGCTGCGCTGCTCGGACTGACAATGGTCTTCTAGAGATGAGCGTCCACGACGTCATCCAGAATCTTAAAGGAAAGAACATTCACGTCGTCGGCCTGGCCGGCACCGAGGGCGCGGCGGTTGTCGACTTCCTGGTGGGGAGGGGCGTGACCGGCATCACGGCCCACGACGTGCACGGGCCCGACGACTTCGCAGCCGAATTCACCCGCACCCATCAGTGGCTGCCCGCGGACCAGCGCGAGCCCGCCGCCCGGCGGGTCCGCAGCCACCCCATCCAGATCCGCTGGGCCGACCGCTACCTGGACGGCATCGATCGGGCCGACGTCGTCTTCGTGCCCCAGTCATGGTTCAGATATCCGGTCAACGCGCCGCTGCAGCGATTACAGGAGCGCGGCACGCGGTTCTCCTCGATGACCCACCTGTTCTTCGAGGTCAGCCCGTGCCCGATCGTGGGCGTCACCGGCACCAACGGCAAGTTCACGGTGGCGTACCTGATCCATCAAATGCTCGTGCGCAGCGGGCTGCGGGCGTTCTTCTCCGGGAACGACCGCTCGCATGTCCCCATGTTGTACTACGCCGACGAGTTGGCCCCGCAGGACTGGCTGGTGCTGGAGCTCAGCAACCGGCAACTGATTGACCTCCCCTACAGCCCGCGCATTGCCGTGATCACCAATATCGTCCCGCACCACCTCGACGATCACGGCACGATGAACGCGTACATCGAGGTCAAACGCACCATCATTAAGCACCAGGGCCGGGACGATCTGGCGGTGCTGAATGCCGACAACCCGTACACGCAGGCCATGGCCAGCGACTGCCCCCATCCGTATCTGTTCAGCCGCACCCACGCAGTGAGCGAGGGGGCGGCCCTTGACGGCAACGCCATCGTAATCACCCGCGGCCGCCTGCAGCAGGTGATCCCGCTCGGTGCAGTGCAGCTGCCCGGCGCGCACACCGTTGAAAACGCGCTCGCCGCCTGCCTGGCCGCCGCTCTGGCCGGCGCGTCGGCGGGGGCGATGGTGGAGGCGCTGTCAGCGTTCCGCGGGTTGCCATATCGCTTCCGCCTCGTGGCCGACGCCGGCGGGGTGCGGTACTACGAGGATTCCCTGGCCACCAATCCGACCGCTGCCGCGGCGGCGATTGCCAGCATGGACCGGCCCTTCGTGCTGATCGCCGGCGGCGCGCGTCCCAATGCCACCGCCGCCGATTTTGCCTCCATGCGCACAGCGCTGCAGGCGTCCCCGGTGAAGGGCGTGCTGCTCATCGGCGCGACCGCGCCGCAGTTGCAGGAGGCTCTGGCGGGGTTACCGGTGTCTGCCGTGGGAACGCTGGAGCGGGCCGTCGCGGAGGCCAAGCGGATGGCACGGTCCGGGGATGCGGTGTTGCTCTCCCCCGGCTGTGAAAGCTTCGACCAGTTCCGCGACTACCGGGAACGCGGTGACCGCTATGCCCAACTGGTGGTCAGAGATGGCAGCGCAGGAACTTCCTGAGGGGGGACGCAACATCTACTACGCACGGACGGATGTCCGGACGACCGGTGGAGGTGAGCGGGCGGCAGGGCGCTAGCGAGCCTTCACGCAGACATCGCAGCGACTCATCGGACTCAACGACACACCTTGGAGCGCGATGGACATCGTCCCGAAGCGAGCACCAGATTCGTGGCTGTTCTGCGCCGTGGTTGCGCTGGTGGCCACCGGCGTGGTGATGGTGTATAGCGCCAGCGCGATCGTGGCCCAAGACCGTTACGGAGATGGTGCATTCTTTTTCAAGCGGCAGGTGGCGTGGGCAGGTTTGGGCATGATGGCGCTGCTGATCATGCAGCGCACGCAGTATGCGCGCCTGCGCCGGCTGACGCCGTGGCTCCTGATCATGGCGATCCTTTCGCTGACGCTCGTGCTGATGCCGGGCATCGGCCGGGTGGCCGGGGGGGCCCGGCGCTGGATTGTCCTGGCTGGGCCGTTCGCGTTCCAGCCGGCCGAAGGTGCCAAGCTGGCGTTGGCGCTGTACCTGGCTCACGTCCTGACCAAACGCGGCCCTGGGCTGGGTGACCCCCGCGCAGTATCGTCGCCACTGCTCGTCACGACGCTGATCTCCGGTCTGATCCTGCTGCAGCCGGACATGGGGACCTCGCTGCTGGTCGCGCTGCTTGCCGCCGCGGTGTTTTTCATCGGGGGCGTGCGCCTGGTCCACCTGCTGGGGCTGAGCATGGCCAGCATCCCCCTGCTGACGGTGGCGGCGCTGGGCGAGGAATACCGGCGGCAACGTCTGCTGGCATTTCTGGATCCCTGGCGCGACCCTCAGGGCGCGGGCTTTCACATTATCCAGTCCCTGCTGGCACTGGGATCGGGGGGGGTGCTCGGCCTGGGGCTGGGGGAGAGCCGGCAGAAGTTCTTTTACCTCCCCGAGCGCCACACGGACTTCATCTTCGCGATCCTCGGGGAAGAACTCGGTCTGATCGGGACGGTGGCGGTGCTGGTGTTGTTTGGTATCCTGGCCGTGCGGGGCCTGCGCATCGCGCGCGAGGCGCCCGATCGGTACGGCAGCCTGGTGGCGGGGGGCATCACCCTGATGATCGTCCTGCAAGCCATCATCAACATCGGGGTGACCACCGGCGTCCTGCCCATTACCGGCGTCCCGCTGCCGTTTGTCAGCTTCGGCGGATCATCGCTGCTCTTTGCGATGATGGGAATGGGGATTG
>VBAI01000081.1 GCA_005882295.1 Candidatus Segetimicrobium genomatis
CGATTGGAGCATCTACTCCCGGCTGGACCGCCTGTTCATCAAACTGTTCAGCGAGGAGGAGGATATCAACGTCCACCTCTTCGTCGATACGAGCGGCTCGATGGGGTGGGGCGCGCCGCGCAAACTGGACTACGCCGCCCGCATTGCCGCCGCGGTCGGCTACATTGGGCTGGTGAACCTCGACCGTGTCGGCGCGGTGGCGTATGCGACCCGCGTGCAGCGTCAGCTCCCGCCGCAGCGCGGGCGGGGCCAAATCTTCCGGTTGTTCGACTTCCTCGAGGGTCTCCCCGCGCAAACCGGGGGAGCGAGCAGCCTGCAGGGGGCCATGTGGGAGTACGTGCACCAGACCAAGCGGCGAGGGCTGATGCTCATTCTCAGCGACCTCCTGTATCCCGATGGGTACGAAGAAGGGCTCAAACTGGCGCGCTATCATCACTTTGACCCCTTCGTCATCCACATCCTCAGCGACGACGAGCTTATGCCGGCCGTCCGCGGCGACGCGCGGCTGGTCGATGCGGAGACGCAACAGGCCGTAGAGGTCAGCGTGGACGGTCCGGCGCTTGAGGCGTATGCGCGGGCGCGCGATGGCTTCCTGGGCGGGCTGGAGGAGTTCTGCCTGCGCCACCAGATCGACTACGTGCGGGCGACGACGACGGTTCCCTTCGAGGACCTCATCCTGCGCTACCTGCGTTTTGGAGGCCTCGTGCGATGACGCTGGGGCTTCCGGCCGCGCTGTGGCTCCTCGCCGTGCTCCCGGTGATCGTGCTCCTGTATATGTTGCGGGCCCGGCGGCACGACGTGCCGATGAGCTCCGTGCTGCTGTGGCAGCGTGCCCGCCAGGATCTTCTGGTTCACCTGCCGGTCCGCCGGCTGGAACGCAGTCTGTTGCTCGTGTTGCAGTTGCTCACGGCGGCGGTGGTGGTGCTGGCACTGGCCAGGCCGCAGGTGGTCCTGCCGGCGGCCGGTGGTCTGGCCACCGTGCTGGTGATGGACACATCGGCGAGCATGCAGGCCACCGATGTCGCCCCATCGCGATTTGAGGCCGCCAGGGCGGCGGCGGTGGCGGAAGTCGCGCGCGGCGCCGGCCCGGTCATGGTCGTAGACGCAGGACCGCAGCCTCACGCTGTCACCGGATTCGTCGACCACGGAACCGCCCGCGCCGCGCTCCTGCGGCTTCATCCCACGGATGCGCCCGCGCGGCTGGAGCAGGCGGTGACGATGGCGGTGGCGCAGCGTGCCGGTGGCCGCGGTGTGCGGGTCGTGGTGTTTACCGACCGGGGCACGGCGGTCGTGCCGGGCGTGCAGTATTCCATCGTCGGGCAAACGGACCGCAACGTCGGTCTGGCCGGAGTGCGGGCAGACCGGGCAGCGGAGGGCACCGTGGCCATCGTCCGGGTGCACAACGCCGGGACGCAGGCTGAGCGGGTCCCGCTGACGGTGTCCATGGATGACCAGGTGCTGCTCGAGCGCACGGTGGAGGTGCCTGCGGGCGCGACGGTGGCCGTGCCGGTGCGCGTTGCCGCCGCCGAGGGCATCCTGCGGGCACACATCATACCGCACGATCCGCTCGCGGCCGACGACACGGGCTACGCCGTCATCGGCTCAGTACCGCTGCGCGTGCGTGTTGCCGGTGAGCCTGACCGCGCACTGGATGAGGCTCTGCGCGCGGTCGGGGCGTCCGTCCTGCCGCGCGTGACGCCGGCAGCGCAGGCGATGGCTCCCAGCGACGTGGTCGTGCTCAACCGCACGCCTCCCACCGAATTGCCGCCGGGAAACTACCTGCTGGTAGGTGCGACGGCCACCAACCTACCGCTCACGGTGGATGGGACGGTGCGGACTCCGCAGGTGCTGCGCTGGTCGCGGACTCACCCGGTGATGCGCTACGTCGATCTCCGCGACCTGACGATTGCCTCGGCGCTGGCGCTGCGGGCGCGGGGCGGAGAGGTCCTCGCTGAAGGGGAGGTTCCGCTGATCTGGGCGTACGACGGCGCGGGCATCCGGGCCATCGTCCTGGGATTTGGTCTCCCCGAATCGGATCTGCCACTGCAGATCGCGTTTCCGATTTTCCTGAACAACGCGCTGGCGTGGTTGAGCGGAACCGGCGGCGCGTTTGAGGCCGGTGACCCCCTGGTAGTCCCCGCCGGGCCGCACCCTGACGCGGTGCTCATCGATCCCGCGGGAAATCCCACCGTGCTGCAGGCGCGCGATGGTGAGTTCGTGGTCCCGGCGCTGGAGCGCGCCGGCATCTACACGCTGCGACTTGGTGATCACACACGGCGTTTCGCGGTGAATCCTGCCCCAGCGGAGTCTGAGATCGCGCCCATCCGTCCGGCATCCAGCGCCCCCGGCCCGTCTGACCGGGCGGAGCGCCCGGTTGACCTCGCTGGGATCCTGCTGGGCGCAGCGCTCGTGTTGCTGATGGTGGAGTGGGCGCTGTGGCTGCGCGGGCTCCCGGGCGCTGAGATGACACGATTCCGCGGCCCGCCCCGGATCAGGCCGTCGGTGGCCCGGCGATGAACGCGATGCGATTCGGGACCCCCGCGGCACTGCTCCTCCTCGTCTTCCTTCCGGTGGCTGCAGCCCTGGCCCGCCGCCGGGTGACGCCGCGCGGCGCTCTGGCGCTGCGGCTGCTGGTCCTGGTACTCCTCGTGACGGCTCTGGCGTCTCCGGTTCTCTCAACGCGTGGCGGTGATCTGAGCGTCGTGTTTGCCGTTGACCGATCCGACAGCATTCCCGCAGACCGCTTTGCGGCGGCTCAGGAATTCGTACGCTCGGCTGCAGCCCGGCGGCGCCCGGGGGACCGTGTCGGGCTCGTCACATTCGGCGCCACCGCGATCACGGAAGAGCTGCCGAACCCACAACCACGACTCGCGTTCGCCACACAGCCGGCGGCCGCCGGCACGGACCTCGGCCAGGCGATCCGCGCATCGCTGGCCGCACTGCCCCCGGAGGGAGCCAGGCGGATCGTCCTTCTGACCGACGGGAACGACAACCGCGGTGGCGTAGCCGACGCCCTGGCGCTCGCACGCGGCGATGGTGTCGAGATCTCAGCGGTCCCGCTGGCGCCTGGTGGGGCCAGCGAGGTCCTGGTTGATGACGTGGTGGCACCGCAGGAGGTAGTGGCCGGCGAGCAGTTTATCGTCAAGGTGGCGGTGATGGCGACAGCGGCGGCCTCGGTCCGGCTGACGGTCACGGCGGGCGGGACCGTCGTCGACCGGCGCGCGATCGAAGTCGGCCCGGGTCGCACGATCGTCACCGTGCCGCAGGTGGCCCGCCGCCAGGGTGTGCTGACGTACGCGGCGTCGCTGACCGCCGAGCCCGACGGCACCGACGCGAACAACCGGGCTGAGGCCGTGGTCATGGTGCGCGGGGTGCCGGTGGTGTGGTACGTCGCCCGCCAGCCGGGGATGCTCCCACGGCTGCTGAACGCGCAGGGGGTGCGTGTGCGCAGTCTGTCCCCTGAGGCGCTCCCTGTGACCGCCGCAGGAATGCGCGAAGCCGCGGCGGTCATGCTCGACGACGTGCCGGCGCAGCGGCTGTCGCCGGCGCAGATGATTGCCCTCCGTGACTATGTCGGACGGGCGGGCGGAGGATTGATTGCCGTCGGCGGGCCGAACAGCTACGGCGTGGGCGGATACGCCGGCACGCCGCTTGAAGAGGTCTTACCGGTTTCCATGGACGTACGGCACCGTCTTGCGATTCCGTCAATGGCGATCATCCTGGTCATCGATACGTCGGGCAGCATGGGTGCATTCGGCACACAAATCGCCAAGGTGGAACTCGCCAAGGAAACAGCGCAGTCGGTCATCGATCTGCTCGGTGAACACGATGTCCTCGGCGTCGTCGCGTTCGATCAGGAGGCCCGCTGGCTGGCGGCGCCCACCGAGGCTCGCCACCGGGACCGCGTGATCGAGCAGGTGTCGCGCATCCAGGCCGGGGGCGGCACCAACATGTACCCCGCGATCCGCCTGGCCTATGAGTACCTGCGGCACTCGGCGGCGAAGGTGCGCCACGTGATCGTGCTCTCGGATGGCCAGACCGACCCTGGGGATTTCCAGACGCTCCTCCGGCGCATGGCCGCGGACAAGATCACCGCCTCAGCGGTCGCCATCGGCGCCGACGCGGATCTCGAGTTGATGCAGCACGTGGCCCGCTGGGGAGGAGGACGCTCCTATGCGACGCGGGATCTGTACTCGATTCCCCAGATCCTCACCGCGGAGGCGCTGATTGCGTCACGCGCCTACCTTGTGGAGGAGCGGTTTGCTCCCCAGGTCGTCCGCACCGGGCTGGTCGACGACTTCACGGTGCCGGCGCTGCGCGGCTACGTGGCCACGGCGCCCAAGCCGGCGTCGGCGGTGCACCTGGCCTCGGCGCAGGACGATCCTGTGCTGGCCACGTGGCAGTTTGGAATCGGCCGCGCTGTGGCGTTCACGTCCGATGCGACGGCGCGGTGGGCCGCCGCGTGGATGCCATGGACCGACGCCGGGCGCTTCTGGTCCCGCCTGGTCCGGTGGGCCAGCCGCAGTGAAACAGACGACCTGCAGGTGACCGTGAGTCCCCAGGGCGATGCGGCCACTGTCACCGCCGATGCGGTGACTGCAGAGGGAACGCCGCTGGATGGACTGGACGTGCAGGCCAGCGTCGGCGGCCCGGTGCAGGCGCAGATCCCACTCGTCCAGACGGCGCCCGGCCGATATGAAGCACGCGTCCAGCTCGGGGTGCCGGGCGCATACGCCCTGGCAGTGACGGCCCGCGACGCCTCCGGCCGCACCCGCATCCGGACGGCCGGGTTCGTCGTGCCGTATTCTCCGGAGCTGCGGGATCTCACAGTCAACCGCGCGCTGCTGGCGCAGGTGACCGAAACCACCGGCGGGCGGCTGCTCGATGACCCGGCGGCGGCGGTAGCCCCGGCGCGGGAGAGCCGTTCGGCCGCCGACTCCTGGCCGGTGTTTGCGGGTGCTGCGCTCGGGGCCTTTGTGGTGGAGATTGCCGTGCGGCGGGCGCCGGCGATCATCCACCACGCGGGTGCGTTGCTGGGGGCGATACGATCGCGTGCTGGCCGGCCACCAACTGCCCAGGAGATTGAAGAAGAGCGCCAGTATGCCGCTTCCGACCGCTGGAAGTTTGTCGAGCCGGACGCTGCGGTCTCGGAGTCGATGGAACAGGCAGCCCGGTTGTATATCGCGCGGTTGAAGGCGGCGCAAAAGGAAGACAGACGGGAACGCGGGAACGCGGGAACGGGGGAACGCGACAGCTAAGGTCACGTTCGTGTGGGGAGGCGCGCGTGTGGTGAGGCCTGATACGTTTGCGTTCGAAGCGCCGGCGCGGCTGACGTTCGGGGTTGGTGCCCTGGCCAAGCTGCCCGAGCTCGTGGCCGGGATGGGCACCCGCGTCCTGGTGGTGTCCGACCCGGGCATTGCCAAGGCCGGGATCCTCGACCGGGTCGAGGCATTGCTGAAGGACGCCGGTGTCACCGGAGACGCCTTCACACAGGTCGAGCCGAATCCAAGCGTGGAGACGGTGCACGCCGCCCATGACATGTTCCGCCGGTCACGCGCATCGTTTGTCGTGGCCGTGGGGGGCGGCAGTGCGATGGATGTCGGCAAGGTGGTCGCCGTGCTGGCCGCGCACGGTGGGACGGCTCCCGACTACGAGGGCATCGGCAAGGTCCCGGGGCCCGGCGTCCCGGTGGTAGCGATTCCCACGACCGCCGGCACGGGCAGCGAGGTAACGGTCTTCGCCGTCATCACAGACCGGCAGCGAAAATTCAAGATGACCGTCGGCAGCCCGCACATCGTTCCCCAGGTCGGCCTGTGTGATCCCGAGCTCACGCTGTCGATGCCGCAGCCACTGACGGCGGCGACCGGGATGGACGCGCTGACCCACGCGATCGAATGCTACGTGAACACGGTGCACAACCCCATCGCCAAGACCCTGGCGGCGGAAGCGATGCGGCTCATCGGCCGCTCCCTGCGCACCGCCTACGCGAACGGGAAGGATGTCGGCGCCCGGACGGCAATGCTGCTCGCGTCCACCATGGCGGCGATGGCCTTTGCGCGCACGCGCCTGGGCAACGTCCACGCCATGTCTCATCCGCTGGGCGCACACTTCGACGTCCCGCACGGCGTGGCGAATGCCATCCTCCTGCCCTACGTGATGGCCTGGAACTTGATTGCCTGCTACGATACCTACCCCCGCGTGGCCGAGGCGCTGGGCGAGCGCATCGCCGGCCTCTCCCACCGTGAGGCGGCGGAGGCCGCGGTCGCGGCCGTCCGGCGCCTGTCGCACGATGTGGGGATTCCTGAGCGGCTGCGCGACGTTGGCGTCACGCGTGAAGGCATCCCGCGCATGGCCGAAGATGCGATGAAAAGCGGCAACATTCTTGTCAACCCGCGGGCGACGACCTACAACGATATCGTCGCGCTCTTTGAGACGGCGTACTAACGGGAACGGGGGAACCCCCACAGTCGCTTCGCTCCCTCGGGGCGGGGCGCGGGGACAGGGGAACGCGAGCTCCCTCCGTTGTCATTGCGAGGCCCGAACGGGCCGAAGCAATCTCCGGTCATGATGGCCTGACGTGACAGAGTCTCAACGGTCGATTCTCAAATCCCCTGCGCCATTTCCCCTGCCCATCCGGATCGCGTTGACGGCCGGCAGCCGGGGGATCCGCGATACAACAGGGAGCCTTCCCGCCGGCGAAGAACTCTCCTCACCGTTTGCGCGCAGCAAATTTGAATCGATGTGGGAGATCGCATGGCAGAGGTCGAAATCGGCGTCATCGGAGGTTCGGGTTTTTACGAGCTCTTGGAAGACGCGCGGGAACTGCGCGTCGAGACGCCGTATGGGCCACCCAGCGACGTCGTGAGCGTCGGGGAAGTGGCGGGGCGGACGGTAGCCTTCCTGCCCCGGCACGGCCGCGGGCACGTCCTGCCACCGCACGCTATCAACTACCGGGCGAACCTCTATGCCCTCAAGTCGCTGGGCGTGACGCGCGTGATGGGTCCCTGTGCGGTCGGCAGCCTGCAGCCGAAGATCCGGCCGGGCGACCTGGTGATCTGCGACCAGTACGTCGACCGTACCTCCGGGCGAAAGGACACATTCTACGATGGTCCGGTCGTGACGCACGTCAGCATGGCCGATCCGTTTTGTCCGACCCTGCGCAAGGTCGCCGTCCACACCGCCCGCCAGATGGACTGGCCGGTGCATGACGGCGGCACCGTCGTGGTGATCCAGGGGCCGCGCTTTTCCACCCGGTCGGAGAGCCGGTGGTTTCGCTCACAGGGGTGGGAGGTCATCAACATGACCCAGTACCCCGAGTGCGCCCTGGCCCGCGAGCTGGAGCTCTGCTATGTCAACATCTCGCTGATCACCGACTACGACGTGGGCGTGGAAGGCGATCCGCACGCCCAGCCGGTCACCGCACATGAGGTCCTGGTGCGGTTCAAGGAAAATACCGCGCGGCTGCGGGAGCTGGTCCTGCGGATGGTGGCGGCCATCCCGTCCACGCGCGACTGCCCGTGCGCCACCGCACTTGCGCACGCCAGAGTCGGATGAAACACAAAATGGTGGATGCGTCAATTTACAATCCTCAATTCCGCAATTGGGGTGTGGCATGGCGGTAATTGACCTGCGCAGTGACACTGTCACTGAGCCTACCGATGAGATGCGCGAGGCGATGGCCCGCGCCAAGGTAGGGGACGATGTCCTCGGCGAAGATCCGACGGTCCGTGAGCTTGAGACCCTTGCGGCGGAGATGCTGGGGAAGGAGCGCGGGTTGTTTGTCCCGAGCGGCACGATGGCCAACCTGGTCGCGGTGATGAGCCACACCCAGCGAGGCGATGAGGTGCTGGTCGAAGCAGAGGCGCACACCTACTACTATGAAGTGGGGTCCATCTCCGCAGTGGCCGGCGTGATGCCCCGGCCGATTCCGGGCCGGCTTGGCTATATCGCTCCGGACCAGATCCGCGACGCCGTCCGGCCGCCCAACGTGCACTTTCCCATCCCCAGGTTGCTGTGCTTGGAGAATACTCACAACCGCGCAGGTGGCATTCCCTTCAGCGCGCAGGAAATGGACGCGGCATGTGTGACCGCCCATGAGGCGGGCCTGGCGGTCCATGTGGACGGCGCGCGCATCTTCAACGCGGCGGTCGCCCTCGGTGTGCCTGCCGGCCAGCTGGTACGCTCGGCGGACTCGGTCATGTTTTGCGTCAGCAAGGGCCTGTCGGCGCCGGTGGGATCGGTGCTGCTCGGCGGTACGGACTTCATCGAACTGGCGCGGCGCTTCCGCAAGATGGTCGGCGGCGGTATGCGGCAGGCTGGTGTGATCGCCGCGGCCGGAGTCGTCGCGTTGCGCACAATGGTCGCCCGTCTGGCCGACGACCACGCCAACGCCAGGCGGCTCGCCGAAGGCGTTGCCCGCATCCCCCCGCTGGCGGTCGATCTCTCCCGTGTGCGGACCAACATGGTCCTCGTCACCATCAATGGCCCCCTGACCGCCCCTGAGGTGATCGAGCGCCTCAAGCGAGAGGGCGTGCTGGCGCTGCCCACCGGCGCATCGACGATCCGGATGGTCACCCACCGGCACATTTCCGGGCAGAATATCGACCACGCGCTCGATGCCATCCGCCGGACGGTGGCGACGATGGCCACGATACGTTGAACCGTTGAAGCGTTGAACCGTAAGGCTGCTCCGAAACGGGCATTTCGCTTCAACGTTTCAACGTTCCAATTTTTTTGCAGAGGGTTTCCCCCCACGAAGCGGAACTAAGCCCCCACAAGGTGAGGGCCCGGTAGGGCCCAACCATATTTCCCTCTCCTTGGAGGGAGAGGGACAAAGGGTGAGGGGGTTAGAGGCATACGTTTCGCCTGAGGTGTTGATTGAGTAGATCCTCAGTTTCACGGAGACCCCGGATGAGGCGGCCCACCGGCGCGGATGGCACATGGTTTGAGGAATACCTCCTCCCGGCCCGGCCGCGCTACGTCAGCCTGGCCCGCGCGCTGCTCCGGGTCACCGCCGCGTATGCAGGATTCACTGACACGCAAACGTTCGACGTAAGCGTGGCGATGTCAGAGGCGTACACCAACGTCATCGTCCACGCCAATACCTCCTGGATCACGCTGCGGTACGCCGTCCAGCCGCGTGGCTTGACCGTCGAGGTCGAGGACGACGGGGAGGGGTTCGATACCACCCTGCTCGACCGGCCGTACCGCCCGCAGACGGGAGTCGGCCGCGGCATGCACCTCATCCACGCGCTGATGGACTCCGTGGAATGTCAGAGCAGCCCGATGGGAACGCTGGTGCGGATGACGCGGCTGCGAGGCGGGAGAATGCGTGAGGGGATCCCCTGGCGGGTGGTGCCGGGTCCCTTTCGGTCTATCGGGCACATCCGGCGGACGATCGATCGTTACGAGCGTGATCTGGCGTTGATGCTCGGTGACGTCGAGCCGATCGAAGGCGATCTGGACGACCAGGCGATTCTCGAGCGGTTCGCGGAGGCGGACGACAAAGAAGGTTTAGTCGGCGATCGCAAGCTGCGCATCAAGACGCTGCAGGCGACGCTTGAGATCCTGAAGGAAGATCTGGGCGAGACCGGTCACTGACCCGTGTTGCGCGCTCAAAAGGCCTATGCTATACTGCCAGGGCTGTGATCGACCCAAGTAGAAGCCATCCGCTTCTCACCGGCCGATGCAGGACGTCGCGCCGGTCTGCAGGGAGGGAGCCAGAGGCTCTGCCGGGGATGGCTGCGGCCATCCCTGTTGTGTTTTCTCGGGACCCAGGCGACGCCCCATGCCGGTGTGAGCGTGCCGTGGGAACGGTGGAAGGAGCGGGAGCATCGAACGCGAGCCACGCGTAAACGAAAAAATCCGCGCACGAGAGGTGCGGGTCATCGGGCCCAACGGCGAGCAACTGGGGGTCATGGGGGTTCGTGACGCGCTGGTGAAAGCGGCGGAGGCCGAGCTCGACCTCGTCGAGGTGGCACCGACGTCGGTGCCGCCGGTGTGCCGGATCATTGACTATGGCAAGTACAAGTACGAGCAGCAGAAAAAGAGCCGCGGCAGTCATCGCCGCACCAGTGACATCAAGGGGATGCGGTTCAGCCCCAAGATCGGAGAGCACGACTTCCAAGTCAAAGCCCGCCACGTCTACGAGTTCCTGCACGAGGGCAACAAGGTGCGGGCGTCGGTGTGGTTCCGCGGCCGGGAGATGGCGTACCCTAGAGCCGGTGAGCATTTACTGGCGCGGCTGGCGGATATCGTGGCCGATGTCGGCATCGTGGAGCGGCCGCCGCTGATGGAAGGGCGCAACATGATCATGATTCTCACACCCAAGAAAGGGTAAAGGCAGAGTCTGACGATGAGCAAGGCCAAGACGCATCAGGGCACGGCGAAGCGCATTGGGATTACGGCACGCGGGAAGCTCATGCGTGGCCGGCAGATGGCCGGACACCTGAGGGTGGTCAAGTCGCCCAAGCGACGGCGATCACTGAAACGCGATGTGGCGGTGCACGAAGACATCCGCCGGAAGATCGAAGGGCTGCTGCCCTACAGATAAGACCGATTGTGGATTGTAAATTGACGATTGTGAATTTGAAGAGCAGCAGTTCAATTCACAATTCGCCAATCCACAATTCGCAATAGAGTGTTGAGGTGATTCATGGCTCGGGTCAAGCGCGGTGTGACGTCCCGCCGCCGGCACAAGAGGGTTCTGAGGCTGGCGAAGGGATTCTACGGCGCGAAGAGTCGATGGTTCAAACTGGCCAACCAGTACGTCATCCGCGCGCTGGCCGCGGCGTACCGCGACCGGCGCGCCCGGAAGCGAGATTTCCGGCGGCTGTGGATCGCCCGGATCAACGCCGCGGCGCGCACCAACGGCGTCTCCTACAGCCGGCTCATCAGCGGCCTGCGGAAAGCCGGGGTGAGCGTGAACCGCAAGATGCTGGCGGATCTGGCGGTGCAGGACAGCGCGGCATTCGCCGAGCTGGTCGCCAAAGCCAAGGAAGGGCTCAAATCCTGAATCTACACAATCTACACAATCTACACGATCACCCTCAGCGGCGGATGCTAGGGAGGGTAATTGTGTAGGTTGTGTCGATTGTGTAGGTTGCGTCGATCGAGGCGTTAGAGATGGCCAGGGTGCTGGTCCTGCCCAAACGGTCAGCACTCGTCCGGTTCGAGCTCAACCCCGCTCAGACCATCGTGGTGGGGTTCGCGACGATCGTTCTCGCCGGGGCGTTCCTGCTCTCCCTTCCGGTGGCCTCGGCGGCGGGCCGGCCGGTCCCGTTTCTCACCGCGCTGTTCACGGCCACCTCGGCCACGTGTGTGACCGGGCTCGTGGTCGTCGACACCGCGACCTATTTCTCCCTCTTCGGTCAGCTGGTCATCATGCTTCTTATTCAGCTCGGCGGGCTTGGGTACATGACGGTCGCCACGCTCATGGCGATGCTCATCGGCCGGCGGATCGGGCTGCGAGATCGCCTCGTCCTGCAAGAGGCGCACAACCTCTACACCATGGGCGGAGTGGTGCGCTTCACCCGTACGGTTGTACTCGCCACGCTGGCGATCGAGACGGTTGGGGCGCTGATCCTGGCATGGCGGTGGATTCCTGAATTCGGCCTGACGCGGGGCGTGTACTACGGCGTATTCCACAGCATCTCGGCGTTCAACAACGCGGGTTTTGATCTGATGGGCGACTTTCGCAGTCTGACGCGGTACGTGGCAGACCCGACCGTCAATCTGACCGTCGCCGCGCTGCTGATCATCGGCGGTCTGGGTTTTGTGGTGCTGAGTGACTTGTTCCGGCCCCGGCGCTACACCCTGCACATGCGTGTCGTGCTCACCACCACTGCAGTCCTGATCGTCTTGGGAACGACGTTGATCTTGCTGTTGGAATCCTCCAACGCCGCCACCCTGGGGGCGCTGCCCTGGGGCGCCCGCCTGCTTGCGGCGTTCTTCCAGAGCGTGACCCCGCGCACGGCGGGGTTTAACACCATCGATACGGGCAGCCTGCGCGAGCCCACCCTGATGCTGATCATCGCGCTGATGTTCATCGGCGCGTCGCCGGGTGGGACGGGGGGCGGCATCAAGACCACGACCTTCGTTGCTCCCATGGCTGTCATCCTGTCGATGCTGCGGGGCCGGCCCGATCCCGAGCTGTTCCGGCGCCGCCTCCCGCCCATCGTCGTGTACAAAGCCGTGACGATTGCATTGTTGTCGGTGGCCTTTGTGGTGACGATGGCCACGATCTTGTCCCTGACCGAAGGTGTGAAGTTCATCGCCGCGCTGTTTGAGATTACCTCCGGGTTCGGTACGGTCGGGTTGACCACCGGCCTGACGCCGGGGCTCGGCACGATGGGACGCATCGTGGTGATTGCCACGGTGTTCACTGGGCGCGTAGGTCTGCTGACGGTGGCCTTCGCGCTGGCGCGGCAGCCGCGGCCGGCGGACTACCGGTTGCCCGAGGAACGCCTGTATATTGGATAGCGCGTGAGTGGCGGAGGCGATCAGCATGGACTTTGCCGTGATCGGAATCGGGCGGTTCGGCAGCGCCGTGGTGCGCACGCTCTATGAAATGGGGCATCACGTGCTGGCCATCGACAGGGACGAGGACGCCCTGCGCAGCGTGCAGGACTCGTCCACCCATTCGGTGCAGCTCGACTCGACAGACCCCGAGGCCCTGCGCGCCGTCGGGATCACGAACTTCGATGCCGTCGTCGTGTCCATCGGGGCAGGCGTGCAGGAGAGCATTCTCACAACGTTGCTCCTGAAAGAAATGGGCTGCCGGAAGGTCGTGAGTAAGGCGTCGGGCGAACTGCAGGCCCGCGTGCTGGAGAAGGTCGGCGCCGATCTGGTGATCCGGCCCGAACGAGACATGGCGGTGCGGGTCGCCCGTAGCCTGGCCAGCGGCCATGTTGTCGACCTCCTGGAGCTGTCGCCCAACCTGCTGGTGGAAGAAGTCAGCGTCGGCCCGCGCGTGAATGGAAAGAGTCTCGGCGACCTCGATCTGCGCTCTCGCTATGGGGTGAGTATCCTGCTGTTGAAGCGGGACAGTCAGATCGTCGTCGTCCCGGGTGGAGAGACTGAACTGCGGGCCGGAGACGTCCTGGTGGTTTTCGGTGAGAAGCAGGCGCTGGCCAGGCTGGAGTCAAGCTTCGGGACTGGGGACTTGGGACTAGCGGCTGCACAAGAAGATTGAACCAGTCCCTAGTCCCCAGTCCCTAGTCCCGCTGTTTCGGTTGACCCGTAATGCCAAGGTCCCTCGATATCACAAGTACAAAGAATCCTCTCATCAGGCGCATCCGCGCGCTCCTGGACCCTGAGGCTCGTAAGGCCGAGGCCCGCATGGTTGTCGAAGGGGTGCGGATGCTGGAGGAAGTGCTCGACGCGGGCGTGCCAGTCGAGGTGCTGGTCTATGATCCGCACGCGCTCGCCGGGCCACGCGGGGAGGCCCTCCTCGATCGCGCCCGCCGGCATGGCGCGCGCTTAGTGACGGCCGCTCCTCACGTCGTGGCCGCGTGCAGCCAGGTCGATACCCCCCAGGGGGTGGTGGCCGTCGTAGAACGGTCCCCGGCGGCACTGTCCGACCTGCTCAACGTCGCTGGTCTGGTCGTGGTCGTGGCCGACCGTCTCCAGGATCCTGGAAATCTCGGTACGATCATCCGCACCGCCGATGCGGCCGGAGCGACGGCGGTTCTGGCCACGCGCGGTACGGTCGATCCATCCAACCCCAAGGTGGTGCGGGCCACGATGGGATCGCTCTTCCACCTCCCCGTCGTCACCGCCCCCGCAGAGGAGGCGGTCGCGTTGCTGCGGCAGCACGGCGTGCGGATCCTCGTCGCGGACCAGTCGGGGGCGATCAGCTACGAGGAGGCCGACTACCACGCGCCCCTCGCGGTGGTGCTTGGGAATGAAGGCGAAGGGCCTGACCCGGTATGGCGGACCGTCGCGGAAGCCACGGTCCGCATACCGCTGTACGGGCGGGCCGAATCCCTCAACGTCGCCGTGGCGGCAGCACTGCTGCTCTATGAGGTGAGGCGCACAAGACCAACGTAATGTCATTTCGAATTGCGAATTGCGGATTGCGAATTGAAGGACAGCAGTGAAATCCGCAATCCCGAAATCCGCAATCCGCAATGCTGGTTTTGTGTTATACTTCGTGCGAGCAACGCGGGAACGTGGCTGGAGGGTGAGGTAGGGTGCAACCAGTGACGCCTGACGCGTTTTGGCGCCTGTTCCAGTCCACCGGGTCCATCTGGGCCTACCTGGTCTATCGACGGTTCGCGGTGGTAGGACCGGTTCTGCTGGCGTCCATCTCGCTGAACTGAGCCATCTGGCAACGACGGAGAGAGTATCCCGTCGCTTTCCTCGCAGAGAGGGGAGGCCGCAGGCTGGTGAGCCTTCCTGAGGGTGGCGGGAGAAGTTCACTCCTGAGCCGACCGCTGAAAAGATCGGGAACGCGGGAACAGGGGAACGCGGGAACGCGAACCCGGCTTGGTAGGTGGTCCGGGCCCCACCGTTAATTGGGATCGAGCGCCGGCCCCCTTCTGTCGGGGCCGGAAGCAGGGTGGTACCACGAAAGCGCCGCTTTCGCCCTTGGGACGAAAGGGGCGTTATTCATTTCGGCGGAAAACCGATGTCATTGCGAGCGGCGCAGCCCCGAAGCAATCTCCTCTCGTGAGGAGATCGCCACGGCCCTACGGGCCTCGCGATGACAGCATCATATGGGGGCGTGTATGTCCAAACTCAAAGATCTCGACAAGATCGCGCAAGAGGCCGAGCGGGCGATCCTCGATGCCGTATCCCTCGACGCCCTGGAGGAGGTGCGTCGGACCTACCTGGGCCGGCGGGGCATCGTGGCGCAGCTCTTTGATCAGGTGCCCTCCCTGCCCGCGGCACAGCGGCCGCAGGCCGGTCGGCGGCTGAACGAGATCAGGGACCGCCTGCAGGACGCGCTCACCCGTCGTGGAGAGGACCTCCAGCGGGCGGAGCAGGGACTCCGCCTGGCCGACGCAGCCATCGACGTCACCCTGCCCGGCCGCCGCATCGCCCTGGGCCGCCAGCACGTGCTGACCCGCACCCTGGAGGAGATCGAGCGTATCTTCTTCGGCATGGGGTTTGAGATTGTCGACGGCACCGAGGTCGAAACCGACGAATTCAATTTTGAACGACTGAACATGGGGCGCGACCATCCGGCGCGAGACGCGCAAGACTCGTTCTACCTTACCGACGACCTGCTGCTGCGGACCCACACCACCGTCGTGGATGCGCGCGTCATGGTGGGCCGCACGCCGCCGATGCGGATTCTGACCACCGGCCGGTGCTACCGGCGCGATGCCCCCGATGCGACCCACATGCCCGTGTTCCATCAGGCGGATGGCTTCATGGTCGGGGAGCGGATCACCATGGCCGACCTCAAAGGCGTGCTCGCGACCTTTGTTCGCCAGATGTTCGGCGTGGAGGCCGTATACCGGTTCGTGCCGAGCTATTTCCCGTTCACCGAGCCCAGCGCCGAGCTCGCGGTATGGTTCAATGGCCGCTGGCTGGAACTGGCCGGTTCCGGGATGTTCCATCCCCGGGTGCTGGAACTGGCCGGCATCGATCCGGTGCGGTACACCGCCTTTGCGTTCGGGCTGGGCGTGGACAGGCCGGCGATGGTGCGCTACGGCATTCCCGATATTCGATTGTTTTGGGAGAACGATCTGAGACTGCTGCAACAGTTCTGACAGACGGGAACGCGACTTCTGTCATTGCGAGGAGCGAAGCGACGAAGCAATCTCCTGCAACAACGAGATCGCTTCGCTCCGCTCGCGATGACCGATCAAACGGAAGGTGACTGCGAGTGAAAGTTCTGCTCTCCTGGCTGAAGGAGTACGTTGACATCCCATACGGCATCGACGACCTGGGCGAGCGGTTGCCGATGCTGGGCATCGGGGTGGACGGCATCGAGCGTTCCGGCGGCGACGCCGTGTTCGATCTGGAGATCGCCGCAAACCGGGGCGACCTGATGAGTCACCTGGGTGTGGCCAGGGAGCTCGCGGCCGCGACGCGGACCGCAGCGCGGCCGCCGGCAGGGAGCCTGCGCGCCGATTCCGCCGGGGGGTCTGATGCCGTCCGCGTCGAGGTCCGCGAACCCGCGCTCTGCCCGCGGTTTACCGCCGCGCTCATCGCGGACGTCACGGTTGGTCCCTCACCGGACTGGATGGCACGCCGGCTGGAAGCCTGCGGGATCCGCAGTATCAACAACGTCGTCGACATCACCAATTACGTGATGCTCGAGCTCGGCCAGCCGATGCACGCGTTCGATTACGATCGGGTGCAAGAGGGCAGGCTGGTGGTGCGCCTGGCAACGCCCGGCGAGCGCCTCACCACCCTGGACGGGGTCGACCGCCTCCTCGACCCACAGACGCTGGTCGTGGCCGACGCCGGCCGGGCCGCCAGCATTGCCGGGATTGTTGGAGGGGCGAGCACGGAAATCCGGGCCTCGACGCGCCGCGTGCTGCTTGAGGCGGCCAGCTGGCATCCTCCCATGATCCGGCGGACCAGCAAGCGCCTGGGCGTGAGGACCGAGAGCAGTGCGCGGTTCGAACGCGGCATTGATACCGGGACGGTACTCGCCGCGTCGCTTCGCGCCCAGCAGTTGATGCGCGAGGTGGCTGGCGGGCGCGTCGTCTCCAAGACGCTCGATGTCTATCCGTCGCCGCTGCCGGGGCATCAAGTGTCGCTGCGCTGGCCGCGCGTCGAGCGGCTGCTGGGGATATCCGTTGTGCAATCCGAAGGCATCATGATCTTGCGCAGCCTGGGGTGTGAGGTCGCCGACGGCCATGAGCACCTTGTGGTGACCGTGCCATCGTTCCGGCGGGATGTTGAGCGCGAGGAAGATCTGATCGAAGATATCGCTCGCCACTACGGCTACGAACGCATCCTCGAACACATGCCGGTCGAGGCCACCGCCATGGCGTCCCGGGCGCCGGTGCTCGAGGCGGAACGCATGGTCCGAGGGATCCTGATTCGCGCCGGCCTCACGGAAGCGCTGACGGTGTCGCTGACGACGCCTGCGGACCTGGACCGCCTGCACGTGCCGCCAACCCATCCCTGGCGCTCCATGGTGCCGCTCCGCAACCCGCTGATCGAGGATCACACGCACCTGCGCACGACCTTGCTGCCCGGGCTCCTGCAGGTCGTGCGTGTGAACGTCAGCCGCAGCGTCACCGATGCGCAGATCTTCGAGGTCGGCCGGACGTTCCATCCGTCGGGGGCGTCCGTGGCAGAGCACCGCCGGCTGGCCCTCGTCATGACCGGTCGCGCGCTGCGCGGGGCGTGGAATGTCCCGCCGGAATTGGCATCGGTGTCGTACTTCCATCTGAAAGGCGCCGTGGAGTCACTATTCCAAGAACTGCGCGTCGGCGGCGCCGCGTTTGCTCCCGCGCCGGTGCCGTGGCTGCATCCGGTCCGCGGGGCGGCGGTGTCACTGAGCGGGCAGGAGGTCGGGACGCTGGGGGAACTGCATCCCGAGGTCGCTGCCGCGTATGATCTTCCACCCGGTGTGTACGCCGCTGATCTCGACCTGGAGGCGCTGCTGCAGCGGGCGACCTTCCGCCCGCAGTTTGCCCCCCTGCCGCGGTTTCCCGCCGTGCGGCGTGATCTCTCCGCCATCGTGGCAGACGGCGTTGCGGCCGCGGAGGTGGAGCGCGTCATCGTGGAGGCGGGCGGCAGCCTGCTGGCGACGGTGGATGTGTTCGATGTATACACCGGTCCACCGGTGCCTCCGGGGCATCGCAACCTCGCGTTTGCGCTGTCGTTCCGGTCCAATGAGCGGACGCTGTCCGCGGACGAGGTCGACACAGCGGTGCGCCGGATCACCGAGGCGCTGGCGCGACGGTTGCGCGCAAAAATCCGCCAGTGATAGAATCGACCCGTGACCTGGCTTGACTGGGCGATCGTGTCGATCATGCTTTTTGCTGCGCTGCACGGGTTGCGGCGCGGGATTATCGCCGCGTTCATTGGCGCCGTCGGCGTCATCGTGGCGTACCTGGCGGCGTCCATCTGGTACCGGCCGCTGGCCTCCCTCCTGACGGAAGGGACGCACCTCACGCGGCCCTGGGCGAGTACCGTCGCCTACGGCGCGCTGCTGACAAGCGTCTACATCCTCATCGGCACCATCGCCGCCATCATCGCGGACTCGTATGGGTTGTCTGGTCCTAAGCGGGTCCTTGGCCTCGTGGCCGGGGCCGTTAAAGGCGCGCTGCTGTCGGCGGCCCTGCTGGGACTGCTCCTGGCCTCCCCGGTTGGCCGGCGGGCCGAGGAAGACACTCGGAAGTCGGCGCTGGCGCCGCTGGCGCTGCGGGTGCAGCAGCGTGGGGCCCAGTCGCTGGCGCGGGTCTTGCCTGACAGCATCCACCCGTTTGGTGCTGAGGAGATGCGCTTCTAACAGAAGTTGAAGAGTTGGAGAGTTGAAGAGTTGGAACGATTGTGCTCTTCGACCGTCCGACTTTTCAACTCTCCAACTTTCCAACGGCGCGCAGTACGCATCGATTGCGCCAGAGCACGTCCAGGTCGAGATTGATGCAGAATCGCGCCATCGCGGCGATGTTCAACGACATCGCCGACATGCTGGAGATCAAAGGTGAGTCGCCCTTCCGCATCACTGCCTATCGCCGCGCCGCCCGGGCGCTGGAAGGTCTGACCGAAGACGTCGCCGCGATTGCCGCCCGGGGCGGACTCGAGGACATCCCAGGCATCGGCAAAGGCACCGCTGAAAAGATCCAGGAGTTCCTCCGCACCGGGACGAGCACGTACTATGAAGAGCTGCGCGCCTCCCTGCCCCCCGGCATCACTACGCTGATGTCCGTGCCCGAAGTGGGGCCCAAGACAGCGATGATGCTGTACGAGCGCCTCGGCATCAAGACCATCGACGAGCTGGAGCAGGCCTGCAAGGCCGGAAAGGTCCGCAAGCTTCCCCGGATGGGCGAGCGGACTGAGCAGAACATTCTGAACGGCATCGCGCTGTTGCGGCGCACCAAGGAACGGCTACCGATCGGCCAGGTCCTGCCGCATGCGCAGGAACTCGTCGCCACGCTGAGCGGTGTGAAGGAGGTCACGCAGGCCAGCGTGGCCGGGAGCCTCCGGCGGATGAAGGAGTCGATCGGGGATATTGATATCCTCGTCACCAGCACGACACCCGAGCCCGTGATGGACGTCTTCACGACCTTCGGGAAGGTAAAGCAGGTGCTGGCCAAGGGGCCCACGCGGTCCAGCGTCGTGCTGGATGCCGGCATCCAGGCGGACGTGCGGGTGGTAGAGCCCGAATCCTTCGGCGCCGCGCTGCAGTATTTTACCGGCAGCAAGGATCACAACGTCAAGCTGCGGGAGAAAGCGGTGAAGAAGGGCCTGAAGATCAATGAGTATGGCGTGTTCACCGTCCAAGACGACCGCCGCATCGCCGGCCGGACCGAAGAGGAGGTCTACGCCGCGATCGGGCTGCCGTGGATCCCGCCGGAGATCCGCGAGGATCAGGGCGAGATCGAGCTGGCCGAGCGGGGACGGCTGCCCACCCTCATTGAGTTGAAAGACATCCGCGGGGATTTGCAGATGCACACCCGGTGGAGCGACGGCTCGGACTCGATCGACGAGATGGCGAGGGCGGCCAAAGCGAACAGCTACGAGTACATTGCGATCACCGATCATTCACAATCGCTGAAATTCGTCGGCGGGGTGACGGTGGACGAGCTGCGCGAGCATGCCCGGGCGGCGAAGAAGGCGTCAGACAAAATCGGGATCGCGGTCCTAATGAGCACGGAGTGCGATATCCTCCCCGACGGCCGGCTGGACTATCCGGATGAGGTGCTGCGGGAGCTCGATGTCGTGGTGTGCTCGGTGCACACCCGGCTGCGGATGCCCCGCCAGGAGATGACGGCGCGGATCGTCAAGGCGATGGAGAACCGGCACGTCGATATCCTGGGCCATCCCACCGGCCGGCTCCTGGGGCAACGGGAGGCCTACGAGGTCGATCTCGAGCAGCTGATCGACGCGGCCATCCGCACGGGGACCGCGTTGGAGATCAACGGCAGCCCCCAGCGCCTGGATCTGAACGACGTGCAGGCGAAGACGGCGAAAGAGCGCGGCGCAAAACTGGTGATCAGCACCGACGCCCACAACCGGTATCAATTAAAGTACATGGAATTCGGAGTCGGGATCGCGCGCCGCGCCTGGATCGAGCCAAAGGACGTGATGAACACGCGGCCGCTCGCCCAGCTCCGGGCATGGTTACATGAGCGCTAAAACAGCGGGAACCCCCACGCCGACTTCGTCGGCTCGGGGCGGAGCGCGGGAACAGGGGAACCCCCACGCCCGCTTCGCGGGCTCGGGGCGGAGCGCGGGAACGAGGTTCCATGGTCAGTCATTGCGAGCGAAGCGAAGCAATCTCCTCGCGCCGCTTCCGCGCGAGTTCTTTACCCGAAGCACACTGCTGGTCGCCAAAGATCTCCTCGGGCACTTTCTGGTCCACGAAACTCCGCGCGGACGTCTAGTGGGGCGCGTGGTCGAAGTGGAAGCCTACCGAGGCCCCAAGGACCCCGCCAGCCATGCCTACCGCCGGACGCCCCGAAGCCAGATCATGTGGGGGCCGCCGGGGACGGCCTACGTCTATTTCACTTATGGGAACCACTACTGCATCAACGTGGTGACCGAGCCGCAGGGCACCGCCGGCGCCGTCTTGCTCCGCGCGGTCGAGCCGCTCGAGGGTATCGGCCTGATGCGCCGGCGCCGCGGCACCGGCGACAACGACCGCCTGCTGACCTCTGGACCCGGACGGCTCACCCAGGCGATGGGGATCGGCCGGAACCATAACGGCGTAGACCTGACCCGGCCGCCATTGTTTCTGGCCCGAGGCCCTACGGCCCGGCCACCGATCGCGTCCAGCCCGCGCATCGGGATCCGGGCGGCCGCCGACCGGCCGTGGCGATTCTACATCCCCGCCAACCCCTACGTGTCACGCCGATGACCCGTCAGGCGCTGCTGCTCTTTATCGACGGGCTGGGCCTCGGCGCCGATGACCCGGCGGTCAATCCCGTCGTCGCCGCGCACACGCCGTGTCTGGACGCGCTGCTGGGCCGGAAGCTCGCGGGGCTCACCGCGCGATTTGAGCACGACGGCGCGCTGGTCGTCCCGACGGATGCGACGCTGGGCGTCGGTGGGTTGCCGCAGAGCGCGACCGGGCAGACCGCGTTGCTGACCGGGCTGAACGCCCCGCAGGTCGTGGGCCGTCACATCACGGCCTATCCAACGAAGACGCTGCGCGGCCTGCTGACCGACCACAATCTCTTCTCGCGCGTGAAGGCGCTGGGTGGCACGGTCGCGCTGGCCAATGCGTACACCGACGAGTACTTTGCGCGGGTGGAAGCAGGCGAGATGCGGCACGCCGCGATCACATTCTCCGCGCTGGCCGCGGGGATCCCGTTGCGCGGCGTGGAGGATCTCCAGCAGGGGCGGGCGGTGTTTCACGATCTGACCAACGCGCGTCCGCGCTCCTGGGGGTATGATGTCCCGGCCATCACTCCGCACCAGGCGGGGAAGAACCTGGCGGGCATCGCGGCCGGTTGCCATCTCACCGTGTTTGAATTCTTCCTGACCGATCTGTCCGCGCACCACCGGATCGATCAGCCACCCGCCGCGGTCGTGACGATGGTGGACGCCCTGCTGGCCGGGGTGTTGGAGACCACCGATCTCAGCACCATGCTCGTGATGCTGACCAGCGACCACGGGAACATCGAAGACGGCAGGGTAGACACCCACACCCGCAACCCCATCCCTACCCTGCTGGTCGGGCACGGCCGGCGCGACGTCGGCGAGCGCATCACGGCCCTGACCGATATCACGCCCGCGCTGGTCGGCTGGCTCGCCGAGGCGATCGCGCGTGGATGATCGTACATTGCGTCTGCTGGAGTTTCCCAAGATACGCGAGCGGGTGGCCGCGTACGCGCTGACCGCCCCGGGTCGCGAGCGCGCCGGAGGGTTGCAGCCTGCGACGGATGTGGAGACCGTCCGCCGTTCGCTGCAGGAGACGGCCGAAGCAGGGACGCTGGCTGCAGAGGGCGGCGTGCCGCTCCGCGGCACCACCGACATCCGCGATGGGTTGCGCCGGGCGCAGATCGGCGCCGCGCTCGAGCCGGCCGAGTTGCTGGCGATGTGCGATACGCTGGCAGTGATCCGCGAGTGTAAAGGCTTTGTGCTTGCCCACCGGGAGCGCGCACCGCTGCTGACGGACATCGCGCGCGGGATGAGGACATTCGAAACACTGGAACGCGCTATCCGGCGCACGGTGGCCAACGACGGAAGCGTTCCGGATACCGCGAGTCCTGATCTGGCGCGGATCCGCCGCGAGCAGCGCTCGGCGCACGCCCGCATCCGGGAGAAACTCGACGACCTCGTCCGCGGTCCCGACGCCCGCATGCTGCAGGACCCGCTCGTCACCACCCGCGGTGACCGTTACGTGGTCCCGGTTCGGCAGGAGTTCAAAGGACAGTTTCCGGGCGTGCTCCACGATCAGTCCAGCAGCGGTGCTACGGCCTTCATGGAGCCTCTGGCGATTGTGCCCCTCGGCAATGCGATCCGCGAGCTGGGCATCGCCGAACGCGAGGAAATCATCAGGCTGCTCCGCGAGCTGGTCGCGCAGGTGGCCGCCGAGACCGGGCAGATCAGCCTCGCCTACGAGGCCCTGGGTAAGGTGGATTTTGCCGTGGCCAAGGCGCTTCTGGCTCAATCGATGCGGGGCGCACTCCCCCGGGTGCGCACAGACGGTGTGCTGCGGTTGCGCCGCGCCCGCCACCCATTGTTGGGTCAGGCCGGATCCGAGCCCGGCGGGGGCGTGGTGCCCATCGATGTGTGGCTGGGGGAAGAGTTTACGACGCTGGTGATCACGGGGCCCAACACCGGAGGCAAGACCGTGACACTCAAGACCATCGGCCTGCTGACGCTGATGGCGCAGGCGGGACTGCACCTTCCCGCCGACGAGGGCTCGGAGATCAACGTTTTCCCGCAGGTATTTGCAGACATTGGCGACGAGCAGAGCATCGAGCAGTCCCTCAGCACCTTCTCGTCGCATATGGGGGCGATCGCGGGAATCTTAAATCAGTTAGGCGATTCCTCTTCTCCCTCTCCCCTTGAGGGAGAGGGTAGGGTGAGGGGTCCTGCTTCCGCGCTAATCCTCCTTGACGAAATTGGCGCCGGGACGGACCCCACCGAAGGGGTGGCGCTGGCCAGGTCTCTGATCGAGCATTTGCACCAGCTCGGCGTCCGCACCGCGGTGACGACGCACTACAACGAGTTAAAGGCACTGGCCTATACGCACCCCGGCATTCAGAACGCGTCGGTCGAGTTCGACGCGGACACGTTGCGGCCGACGTACCGCCTGCTGATCGGGATCCCAGGCCGCAGCAACGCGCTATCGATCGCAGAACGTCTGGGACTCGATGCCCAGATCGTGGAACGGGCCCGCGACCTGCTCGGGCCGGAGGTCGTGGCCATCGATCGCGTGCTCAGCGATATTGAGGCGGACCGGAAGGCCTATGAGTACGAACTTGCTGAGGCCAGCAGGCACCGGCAGGAGGCTAGTGCATTGCGGACGCGCGCAGAGCAGGAACTCGATCGGCTCCGCGCCGAGCGCAGGCTCGCCGCGGCGAGGTTGCGGGAAGAAGCCGACGCGCTGTTGGTCCACGCCCGCCGCGAGGTCGAGGCGATCGTGGCCTCGCTGCGAGCCGGGTCCGGTTCCCAGGCAGTGCAGGAGGCGCGGGCCCGCCTGCGGCACCTGGCGGAAGAACTGGCGTCGAAGGCGCAGGTCGATGCCTCGCCTCCGGGCGAACCGCTGGCGGAGGTGACGCCGGGTCAGACGGTCTACGTGGTTCCCCTCAACCGTACGGGTACAGTGCTAGCAGTCGCCGACTCTCGCGACGAGATAGAAGTCGAGACGGGCGCCATGCGGGTGAAAGTTCGGCTGTCGGCGTTGCGGGCCCCGTACCAACTCGATCCGCAGCGTGGATTGGGTGACCAGCAAACTGGCAAATCGAGTGGTACGGGGCGGGCCGCGCCCACCGCACCGGTTAGTCCCGCGCCGACGCCAATCGGGAGCGGCACGAGAGCGCCCGATCTGCCCCGTCCTGTACCCACATCACTCAGCCTGCGTGGCATGACGGTCGACGAAGCCATCCCGATCCTGGACAAATATCTCGACGAGGCGTTCGTGGCCGGACTGCGCCGCGTCACCATCGTTCACGGGAAGGGCACCGGCGCGCTGCGAAAGGCCGTGCACGACTTTCTAAAAACCCATCCCCACGTGAAAAGCTACCGCCTCGGCGGGAAAGGCGAGGGCGAGACGGGAGCCACCATCGTCGAGCTCGACGCCTCCTGAGGTATCCCTGTCATCGCGAGCCCCGGAGGGGCGTGGCGGCGAACACTTAACTTGTCATTGCGAGCGCAGCCCTGCACCCTATGGTGCAGGGCGCAGCGAAGCAATCTCCTGTCGATAGGAGGTTGCCACGGCCCTTCGGGCCTCGCAACGACGCCTGCGGCGTCGCTTCGTCGCTGCGCTCTTCGCAATGACAAAGGGTCTATGCCATGTGATGCTAGATCAGTCTGGTATAATCGTTCCGTCCATGAAGAGGCTCTCTCCCGAAGAGCAGCTTGACGTGCTCCGCCGTGGCACGGTGGAGGTCATCTCCGAAGAGGATCTCCTGGCAAAGCTGCGCCGGGACCGGCCGCTGCGGGTGAAGCTCGGCGTCGACCCCAGCGCGCCCGACATCCACCTCGGCATCGCCATCGTGCTGCGCAAACTGCGCCAGTTCCAGGACCTCGGCCATCAGGCCATCCTCGTGGTTGGCGACTTTACCGGCATGATCGGCGATCCGTCCGAGAAAAAGAAAACCCGGCCGATGTTGACGCGGGAAGAAATCCAGCGGAACGTCGCCACCTACCGCGATCAGTACGGTATGATCCTCGACCCGCAGAAGACCCAGGTGGCCTTCAATAGCGAGTGGCTGGGCCGCATGTCGTTTGAGGACGTGATCCGGCTCGGGGCGAAGATGACCGTCGCGCGGGTGCTCGAGCGCGATGACTTCACCAATCGGTTGCGCAGCGGGGTGCCCATTTTCATGCACGAACTCCTCTACCCGCTCTGCCAGGCGATGGATTCTGTCAACCTGCAGGCCGACGTCGAGCTGGGCGGCACTGATCAGAAGTTCAATAACCTGATGGGCCGGGATCTGCAGCGCGAGTTCGGCCAGGAGCCGCAGGTGGTGTTGCTGACACCACTGCTGGTGGGGCTCGACGGCGTGGAAAAGATGAGCAAGTCGCTGGGCAATGCGATCGGCATTGCCGAACCGCCCGACGAAATCTACGGCAAGGTGATGTCCATGCCGGACGCGCTGATCGGACACTATTTCGAATTCTGCACCGACGTGCCTATGGACGAGGTGAGAACCATTGCCATCGGATTAGAGCAGGGCAGCGTCCACCCGCGAGAGGCTAAGGCCCGGCTGGCCAGGGAGATCGTGGCGATGTGGCATGGAAAGGCGAAGGCCATACAGGCGGAGCGGGCCTTTGAGCGCGTGTTTGTGGAGAAAGACATGCCGTCCGACATTCCCGAGGCCGCCCTGGGCCGTGACGAACTGAGGCAGGGCCGCATCCGGCTGACGAAGCTGCTCGTGCTCGCCGGCCTGGCAGAGTCCAATAGTGAGGCCAAGCGGCTGATTTCCCAGGGCGGCGTCAGCGTGGACGGTGATAGAGTGCACAAGGTGGATGCCGACGTCGCCGTCAAAGATGGCGTGGTCCTCCGCGTCGGCAAGCGCCGTTTTGTAAAAGTTCGTCTTGAGTAGTTTCTGCCAGAAACGGTCGAGGGAGACAGAAGCACATGGAGATCCGCCAGACTATCTTGCAAGGGATTGACGCCGCGGCGGACCAACTAATTGGCCTTGCCCGCCGGATTCATGCGACCCCGGAGATTGCGTTTCAGGAACTAAAGGCGTCGCAGTGGCTGTCCGATACGCTGGAAAGCCACAGGTTTGCGGTACAGCGCGGCATCGCGGACCTGCCCACGGCATTCCGGGCCGAGGTTTCCGGCGGCCCGGGCGGGCCCTCTGTCGCGTTCCTCGCCGAATACGACGCCCTCCCCGAGATCGGTCACGCATGCGGGCACAACCTCATCTGCACGGCCGCGCTGGGCGCCGGCATCGGCCTCGCGGCCGTGGCGTCAAAACTGGCAGGGAAGGTGCTCGTGCTGGGCACGCCGGCTGAGGAAGGCGGGGGCGGAAAAGTGTTGATGCTCCAGCGCGGCGCCTTTGCCGGAATAGACGCGGCGCTGATGTTTCACCCCGCCGACTACACCTTGACCGCACGCTCATCCCTGGCATCCTACCGGCTCAAGGTAAAGTTTCTCGGCAAGGCCGCCCACGCCGCGGCGGCCCCCTACGAAGGAATCAACGCCCTCGACGGGCTGGTTCAGATGTTCGTCAACATTGGGCTGCTGCGCCAGCAGCTGCGTGACGACGCGCGCGTGCACGGCATCATCACCTACGGCGGTGCCGCTCCCAACATCATTCCGGACAGAGCGGAGGCCGCATTCAGCGTGCGCGCGGCCGACAGTGCGTACGCGGCGGCGGTGCTGGAGAAAGTCATCAACTGCGGTCGGGCAGGCGCGGCGGCAACGGGCGCTACCTTCGAGCACGAGACGCAGAAGGGTTACGATGCAATGAAGCCCAACCGCCCGCTG
>VBAI01000082.1:0-13625 GCA_005882295.1 Candidatus Segetimicrobium genomatis
ACGCCGGCACGCCGGTTCACCGTCGAGATCCGATCCGTGAACCACCGTTTCAGTGAGATTCTGGTGCGGCTGCCCCGCGATCTCGGTGCGCTAGAAGATCGCGTGCGCGCCCTGGTGCAGTCGCGTGTGTTGCGGGGCCGCGTCGACGTTACTATAATGAGGGAAGAACGCGCCGCGCGGCCCAAAACTGTGCGGTCTGATACAGATCTTGCGCGTGCATACGCCCAGGCGTTGCGGGAGTTAGCCGACGTCCTGGGCGTTGCTGGTGAGATCGGTCTTTCGCACATTGTCTCCCTCCCCGATGTGGTGAAAGTGGAGGAGACGCGCGAGGATGTGGAAGCGCTGTGGCCGGACCTGGGGCGCGCCGTGGACGAGGCCGTGGGGGCGCTGGTCACGATGCGAGAGGCTGAGGGCCGGCGGCTGGCCGCCGATCTGCTGGCGCGGGTCGATCGCGTGGAGGGCTTCACCCGCGTGATCGAGGCCCACGCCCACGCCGCCGCGGGCGAGTACGCGCAGCGGCTGCGCCAGCGGGTGGCGGAGTTGCTCCGCGAGGTTCCCGTGGATGAGGCCCGGCTGGCCACGGAGATTGCCATCTTCGCCGAGCGTGTAGATGTCAGCGAGGAAGTGACCCGGCTGCGCAGTCACCTCGTGCAGTTCAGGGAGGATGTCACCCACGCTACCGGGGCCGTCGGGCGACGGCTGGAGTTTGTCCTTCAGGAGATGGGCCGTGAAGCGAATACCATCGGGTCCAAGGCGAGCGATCTGGAGATTACCCGCGCGGTGATCGGGGTGAAGGGCGAACTGGAAAGCCTGCGCGAGCAAGTGCAGAACGTGGAATAGCCATGAAGGACGCGCTGGAAGATCCGCGGCTCATCAACATCGGGTTCGGCAACATCGTCGCCGCCAGCCGGATCATTGCCATCGTCGCGCCTGACTCCGCGCCCATCAAGCGCATCATTCAGGAAGCGAGGGACAAGGGCGCGCTCATTGATGCCACCTATGGGCGGCGGACCAGGGCCGTCGTGATCACGGACAGCGGCCACGTCCTGCTCTCGGCGGTGCAGCCCGAGACGGTGGCGCACCGGTTCACGACCAGAGACGACGAAGGGGAGCCGGGCCCTGCCGGGACCTCGCTGACTTGAGCACCTCAGGCACGCTGTGTGACTCTGCCCCCTCACCCTTGATCCCTCTCCCTCCAGGGAGAGGGGAACGAGGTTGGGCGCTGCCGCGCCCTCACTGACTTGATCATCGCCATCGCCGGACCCATCGGGGTAGGAAAGAGCACCGTGGCCCGCGGGCTTGCGGCGCGGCTGGGATACCGGTACATCTCTGGGGGCGAGGTCTTCCGCGACATCGCTCGCGCCAGAGGGATCTCGGTCACCGATGTGAACAAACTTGCCGAACAAGATTCCACACTGGACCGCGAGCTGGATGCGCGGCAACGGGAGTTGGCCAGCGCCGGGGACTGCGTCGTGGAGAGCCGGCTGGCCGGCTGGATGGTGGACGCGGATTTGAAAATCTGGCTGCGTGCCGCGGTGGACGTGCGCGCCGCCCGCGTGGCGCGGCGGGAAGGTCAGCCGCTCGAGTCCGCCCGGGCGGAGCTCCTCGAACGAGAACGGAGCGAGTGGGCGCGGTACAAGCGGCTGTACAATATTGACACGAACGATCTCTCTCCCTACCACGTGATCATCGACACCAGTTACTGGAATGCGGAGGCCATCGCCGACACGCTGGCCGGTCTGGTCCGGTCGATGCTCTCAGAGCATCGCGCACAGGTGACGGCAAAGAAGCCATTGTCGGAGCGATAGCATGGAGCAGACAGAGCGGTTGGCAGGTAAGGTGATCGTTGTCGGGGTGACCGGCGGCATCGCCGCGTTCAAGGCGGCCCATCTCGTCACCGGGCTGCGCAAGTTCGGCGCGGAGGTCCACACGGTCATGACGTCGGCGGCTGCCCAGTTTGTCTCCCCGCTCACCTTTCGGGCCCTCTCCCAGCACCCGGTGGTCACCGACATGTGGGACGCGCAGACACCGTACGATGAGCCCCACGTGACGCTTGGGGAGCGGGCCGACCTGCTGGTGATCGCTCCGGCGACGGCGCAGATGCTGGCGAAACTGGCCCTGGGGCTCACCGATGACGTGGTGTCGGCCACGGTGCTGGCGACGCGGGCTCCAGTCGTGGTCGCACCGGCCATGAGCGACACGATGTACCAGCATCCCACCACTCAGGAGCACCTGCAAACGCTGCGGCGCCGGGGTGTGCGGATCATCGGCCCTGTCGTCGGCTGGCTGGCCTCAGGGAAAGAGGCGATCGGCCGCATGGCCGAGCCCGACGCCATCATCGAGGAGATTTGCGCGATCCTGGAAGCCAAGTAACGGACGGCCCGTTATTCGCGGAGGTCGCCCTCAATGTTCCGCTCCGTGCCGGTGATCGCGTCTTCACGTTCGGAATTCCCCTGGCCCTGCAGTCCCGTATCGTCCCAGGCACACCCGTCCGCGTTCCGTTTGGCCGCCAGACCTCGCTGGGATTCGTCGTAGGAGTTGCGGAGCAGGCCGACCGGCGTGTGCGACCCATTGCTGCGGTGGAGGAACGCCTCCCTCAGCTGCCTCCTGACCTGGTCGCGCTGGCGGAGTGGATGGCCGACTACTACGTGTGCACAGTCGGCGAAGCCGTGGCCGCGATGCTCCCCTCATTGGCCGCGGCCCTGCGCAAACCCAAGGCTGATCCTGGCGGCGCGATTCAATCGCCCGGCCCAGTCCCCGAACCCGCCGCGCCAACCGGTGTGGTGGCGCAGCTGAGTACAGCTCCCCGGAGTGTGGCGGTCGTGGGCGAAGACGCCCGGTTCGATGCCTACGCGGAAGCCCTGCGATGGGCGGTGGAGGGGGATCTCGGGGCGATTGTGCTGGTTCCCGAGATCTCCCAGGCGGAGCGGATGGCCGCGTGGGTGGCCAGGCATGCCGGCGCGCAGGTCGCGCTGCTGACCGGGGACGTGCCGGAACACCAGCGATGGGCTGACTGGCGGCGGATTCTCGCCGGTGAGGTGCGGGTGGTCGTGGGCACACGCCTCGCAGTCTTCGCCCCGCTTCCCCGGCTGGGGCTGATCATCGTCGATCATGAGGAAGACAGCGCCTATAAGGAGGAGCGCGAACCGCGGTATCATGCGCGGCGGATCGCCGAAGAACGGGCCCGCGTCTGCGGCGCATCAACCCTGTGGGGGACGCCGGCGCCGTCCCTGGAGGTGGTGTACGCGGTGCGGACCGGGCGCGCTAAGGCGATCACCGTGGCGCCGCCGGCGCGGCCCGCGGTATCCGTGTCTGATGTGCGGGCCGAGGCGGGCCCGCTGGGCGGGTTGTTCGGGCGCCGCCTGTACCAGGCGCTGGCGCGTACCCTGCCGCGCGGCAGGGCGATCATGTTTGTGCCCCGGCGCGGGTACGCCGACTTCCTCCTCTGCCATGACTGCGGCACCGTACCGCGATGCCCCCGGTGCGGCGTAGCGCTGACCTATCACAGGGACCGCAGCGGACCGGGCGGTGGCCGGCCGGGCACCGCGGCGCGCGTGGCGCTGCGCTGTCATCTGTGCAATCGGACCGAGCCGGTCCCCGAGGTCTGTCCGCAATGTCAGGGGGCGCAACTACGCCCTCACGGGATCGGGACTGAGCGAGTGGAGCAGGCGGCGCGGAAACTCTTCCGCTCGGCCCCGGTCATGCGGCTGGATGCCGAGGCCGCGCCCACCGAGGCGTCCCAGCTCCGCATCTGGCAGCAGTTCCAACGGCGGGGCGGGATCCTGATCGGGACGCAGTTGCTGATCAAAGGCGTGGGGCAGGTGCGCGCCGCCGTCGTCGGCGCAGTCGGCATCGACGCCGCCCTGAACCTTCCCGACTTCCGGGCGGCCGAGCGGGTCCATCAGGTGCTGACCCGTTTGCTGCGCCTGGCAGAGGAGGACATGGTTGTGCAGACCTTCTCGCCGGCACACCCCGCGCTTGTGGCATTCGCGCAGGGGGATGCCGCGAAGTTCTACGAGGGGGAACTGGGGGCCCGGGAACGCTTCGGGTATCCACCGTTCCGGCCGCTGGTGAATCTCATCATGACGGGTCCCCGTGAGGACGCCGTACGCGACAGCGCGGACCGCCTGGCCAGCTCGCTTGCCGGGGCGGGAGAGGTCCTGGGGCCGTCACCGGCCCCGATCGCAAGGGTCCGCGGACGGTACCGGTGGCAGCTGCTGGTCAAAGAGCAGCCGGAGCACGCCGCGCGTCGGAAACTGGGCGTGCTGCTCACCGAGTGGAAACTGCCCAGGGACGTCAAACTCACCGTGGATGTTGATCCCGTCGACCTGCTCTGAGTCTACCCAGTCTTCCCAGTCTCCACAGTCTACAGACTTTTCACGCCAACGCCCCGATGCATTAGACTGTGTAGACTGAGGAGACTGTGTAGACTGGGTGGACTCGGCGTGTATTTCGCCGTAGACTGATGTGACGTGGAAATCATCACCGTCGAGAGCCCCAAAGCAGGTGTGCTACGCCGCAAGGCCAGAGCCGTCGGGCGTCTCACCCCGGAGATCCACCGGCTCATCGAGGGCATGATCGGCGTGATGCGCGACGCCAGCGGGGTTGGTCTGGCGGCCCCGCAGGTCGGCGTGAGCAAACGAATCCTCCTCGCCGAGGTGGAGGAGCGCCTGCACGTCCTCATCGATCCCAAGATCATCACGCGCGAAGGTGAAGAGATCAGCACGGAGGGCTGCCTGTCCATCCCGGGCATTGTCGCGGATGTGCCGCGGGCAACCCGGGTGAAAGTGAAGGCGAAAAATCGGAAAGGCAAGGGTATCACGCTCACCGCAGAAGGGCTGCTGGCCCGGGTGCTGCAGCACGAAGTCGACCACCTCGATGGGATTCTGTTCCTCGATCGCGTCGTCGATAAGTCTACGATCCGCGAGGTGGCGGCATCAGCGGAGGTTGAAGCGGCCGTCACCACAGCATGAGTAATCTCGGAGGGGGAGGGTCTTCACCCTCCCCCTTCCGATGCCTCCCCCTCCCGGCATTCTGCGGCTCGCGGTGCATCCGTGATGCTCGGACTCGGCAAAGCCGGTCCTGCGCATGCGACACTGGTACTTCTGAGTCATGCTAGCTGCCAATAGCCCATCTCGACGTCTGAAGGCCATCTTCCTCGGCACGCCCGAGTTTGCGATCCCTTCCCTGCGGGCCGTGCTCGATGTGGTCGAGGTGCTGGCGGTGGTGACCCAACCAGACCGCCCGCGAGGCCGCGGCCGGCAGGTCGCGCCGCCGCCGGTCGCTGCGGTCGCCCGCGCGTTGGGCTTCCGAGTGTTGCAGCCCACCAGGCTGAACGATCCCGCGGTCCTGGACACGCTGCGGGCCTTGCGGCCGGACATCATCATTACGGTCGCCTACGGCAAGATCATTCCGCCGGCGATCCTCACGCTGCCGCCGCTGGGGTGCATCAACGTGCATCCGTCTCTCCTTCCCAAGTACCGGGGGGCGTCGCCGATCCAGTCTGCCATCGCCGACGGCCAGCGGGAAACCGGCGTGACCATCATGTACCAGAGCGAGGCGTTGGATGCGGGCGACATCATCCTGCAACGCCGGGTGCCGATCGAGCCGTACGACACCGCGCAGACCCTTGAAGCCAGGCTGGCCGACGAAGGAGCGCGGGCGCTGGTGGAAGCGCTGCGATTGATTGCCGGGGGCACGGCGCCGCGGATCCCGCAGGATGCCTCGGCGGCGACGTATGTCAAGAAGCTCACGAAAGAAAACGGCCGCCTGGACTGGACCCGCCCCGCCCGGGCGCTGGCCAACGTCATCCGGGCGATGGATCCCTGGCCGTCGGCCTACACTACGCACCGGGGCCGGTTGCTGAAGATCTGGAAGGGGGCGGCGATCGAGAACGGTCCGCCGGGCCCGGCCCGTCCCGGCACGGTTACCGAGGTCCGCCGCGGCGAAGGCGTTGTCGTGGCGACGGGGGAGGGCGCCCTGCTGGTGACGGAGGTCCAGCCGGAGGGCCGCCGGCGGATGACGGCGGACGACTATGTGCGGGGCGCGCGGCTTGAGGTGGGAGAGCGTCTGATATAATGAAGCGCGGAGGTGTCCTGCGATGCCGTTCTTCTTTTACGATCCGACATTCATCATTTTGATTCCCGGGTTCCTCCTGGCGCTATATGCGCAGTGGAGGGTTCAGTCGACCTTCAACTACTACTCGGGCATCCGGGCCAGCAACGGGTACACGGGAGCGCAGATGGCTGCGGAGCTGCTGCGCCGGCAGGGAATCACCGACGTGACGATCGAGCAGGTGGGCGGTAGGCTGGCGGACCACTATGATCCACGCACGAAAAAGCTGCGCCTGTCGCCCGACGTCTATGCCAGCGACTCGCTCGCAGCCGTGGGAGTGGCGGCGCACGAAACCGGGCACGCCCTGCAGCACCGCGATGGCTACGCGCCGCTGGCGCTGCGGTCGGCGATCGTACCTGCGGCGACGCTGGGGACCAACGCCGCGTGGCTCCTGTTCCTGCTCGGGGCCGTCACCGGCATGGCCAGGCTGATGGACGTGGGGATCATCCTCTTTCTTGGCTACGTGGTGTTTTCATTGATCACGCTGCCCGTCGAGTTCAACGCCAGTCACCGCGCGGTAGCCGTGCTGCAGGGACAGGGGCTCGTCGCGCCGCAGGAAGCCGCAGGCGTGCGGTCGGTCCTCAACGCGGCGGCGCTCACCTATGTCGCGGCCGCGGCGGTGGCCATCCTGAATCTGCTGCGATTGTTGGTGATCCGCCAGTCTCGACGCGATTGAATCACCCCGCGCCTTCGACAGCGCGGCGGCCTCCCGCTTCATCGGCGCGCGAGGTCGCCGCGCTGGTGCTTTCCCGGGTGGAATCGGGGCGGGCTTTTGCCAACGTCCTCTTGCATCACCAGCTCACCGGGGCGCACCTGTCGCCGGCCGACGCGGGGCTGGCCACGGAACTCATTTACGGAACGCTCCGGCATCAGGCGCGCCTTGATTGGACGATCAGCGGCGCGCTCCGGTACGCGCTGGACGATCTGCCTCCGCGCATCCGGGCCATTCTGCGGACGGCCACGTATCAACTGTTCTTCTTAGAGCGAGTCCCGGCCCGCGCGACCGTCCACGAGGCGGTGCAGCTGGCCAGACGGTATGGTCACGCCGGAACCGCGGCACTCGTGAACGCGGTCCTGCGTCGTCTTGCCGATCAGGGCGAACGCCCCCTGCCGGACGAGAGCGATCCGGCCGCCCGGATCGTGGTGGAGCATTCGCATCCACGCTGGCTGGTGGACCGCTGGCTCCAGCGCTTCGGTACCAGGGACGCGATTGCTCTCTGCCGGACCAACAACACACCGGCACCGATCTTTGCCCGCGTGAACCGGCTGCGGGCGTCGCCGGATGCAGTCATCGCCGAGCTTGCCGCCTCCGGAGTAGCCGCCACGCCGACGATGCTGGCCGAAGGACTCCGGCTGCAGGGCCCGTTTGAGGTCCGTCACCGCCTGACGGAGTCTGGCGCGCTTACCGTGCAGGACCTCGGCGCCATGCTCATCACACACCTCCTCGACCCGCAGCCGGGGGAGACGATCATCGACGCGTGCGCAGCGCCCGGGGGGAAGACGACTCACATCGCCGAGCGCATAGGCGATCGCGGCCGTGTCATCGCCTGCGACATTCATCCGGCAAAGGTCGAGGCCATGGCCCGCCGGGTGGCTCAGCTGGGACTGCGGTGCGTGGAGGCGGTTGTGGTGGATGGCCGCCGGCTCGGCGACACGCTGGGGCACACGGCGGATCGCGTGCTGGTGGACGCGCCATGCACGGGCCTGGGGGTGGTGCGCCGCCGGCCGGAGATCAAGTGGCGCGTGCACCCCCACCATCTCCCTGGGATGGCCGCGCTCCAGCAGGCGATTCTGGACGGGGTGGCCGGCGCGGTCCGGACTGGGGGTATGGTACTCTACAGCGTGTGCACGATGGAGCCCGAAGAGGGCCAGGAGGTTGTGGAAGCGTTTCTGAAGCGCCACCCTGACTTCGAACTCGATCCCACCCTGCCGCTGCCGGACGGCCTGCCCTCCGTGCAGGTCAGCCGGCCTGGCATGGTGACGTTACTGCCACACCGGCAGGGGACAGATGGATTCTTCATCGCGCGGATGGCGCGTCGCACAACATAGACGCAGACGGCATGACGCAATCTCAGCAGATCATGGATCTCAAGGGCATGACGCTGGACGAACTCGAGGCCTTCGCGCAACGCCTCGGCGAGCCGCGCTATCGCGGCCGGCAGATTGCCCACTGGCTCTATCAGCGGGGGGCGACCTCGTTCGCCGAAATGACGGACCTGCCGGCTGCCCTGCGTACGCGCCTCGCCGCCGATGCCGCCTTCACGTCGCTTTCCACGGTGACGGCGCTGGCCGCCGACGGCGGAGACACCATGAAATATCTCCTCCGGCTGGCCGACGGGGCGACCATCGAGACCGTCTTCATGCGGTATCAGGACGGGCGCCGCAGCGTGTGTATCTCCACGCAGGTGGGCTGCGGCATGGGCTGCACCTTCTGCGCCACCGGCCTCGCCGGTCTGACGCGCAATCTCTCCGCTGCTGAAATCATCGACCAGGTCCTCCTGGTCCACCGAACCACCGGCGAGCGGGTCACCAACGTGGTGTTCATGGGCATGGGGGAACCGCTGGCCAACTACGAGGCGACGCTGCGCGCGATCCGCCTGCTGAGTGCGCCCTACGGGCTGGGGATCGGGATGCGCCACCTGACCGTGTCGACCGTCGGCCTGGTGCCGCAGATCCGCGCGCTGGCATCAGAGCGACTCCAGCTCACGCTGGCGGTCTCGCTGCACGCGCCGACCGACGACCTGCGCAGCCAGCTGGTACCGGTGAACCGGAAATGGCCGGTGGCGGAACTGCTAGATGCCAGCGGCGAGTACGTCCGCCAGACCGGCCGCCGCATCTCGTTCGAATATGTATTGATGAAAGGCGTCAACGACACGCCCGAGCTGGCTGCGATCCTGGGCGAGCTGCTGCGCGCGCGGGCGGGCGGGATGGTGGCCGACGATGCGCCGCCAGCCGGGATTCCCGTCGGCGAGTCACACGGTGAGCTCCCGCAAGGGGGCGGGTCGGGGTATGCGTTTCATGTGAACCTTATCCCCTGGAACCCCGTCTATGGGTTGCAGTACCAGCGCCCGGACCGGGAGCGGGTCGCTGCGTTTGTCCAGGGACTGCGCGCCCGCGGGATCCCCACCACGGTACGATTGGAGCGCGGGGTGGACATCGACGCGGCGTGTGGGCAACTGCAGCGCACCCACGGCGCGCCAGATCTTGTCGCCCCAGGGAGCAAGGGAACGAGGGAACAAGGAAACGACTCCAGAAGTGCCATCGCAAAGCACAGTGGGTAAGGGGCGATTGAGGCCGTGATCGTCAGCGGGCACGTTGTAGCGGCGCAGTACGAGATCCTCGACCGGATCAGCGAGGGCGGGATGGCGACCGTCTATACCGCGCGGCGGATCGCCGATGGCGCGATTGTGGCCCTCAAAGTGCTCCGGGAGCAGTACGCCACGGACGTCGAGTTCATCGAGCGATTCCAGCGTGAAGCGAAGGCGATCAGCGAGCTGGTCCACCCGCACATGGTCCGGGTCTACGACAGTGGGCGGGATGGCACCGTGCACTACATCGCCATGGAATACGTCGAGGGAGCGAACCTGAAGGAGTACATTCGCCGTGAGGGGCGCCTCTCACCCGAGCGGGCTCTGCAGATCGCCGCGCAGGTCTGCGAAGCGCTGGAATTCGCGCACAGCCACGGTGTTGTCCACCGCGACATCAAGCCGCAGAATATCCTGCTCACCGCGGACGGGCGGGTGAAGGTGACCGACTTCGGCATTGCCCGCGCGTTGAGCTCGGCCACCATCACGCAGACCGGCACTGTCCTCGGATCGGTGCAGTACCTATCGCCTGAGCAGGCGCGGGGAACCACGGTGGGCCGGTCGGCCGACCTGTACGCGCTGGGGGTGGTGCTGTACGAGATGGTGACAGGCCAGCTGCCGTTCGACGGCGACAGCCCGATCGCCATCGCGCTCTCCCACGTCCACAAGACGCCGCCCGCTCCCAGCAGTCTGGTGCCCGGTCTGCCCGAGCGGGTCGAAGGGGTCATCGCTCGCGCGTTGATGAAATCGTCTAGCGATCGGTACCGCTCGGCCGTAGAGATGCGGGCGGATCTGCTGGGCGAGACCGAACTCTGGCGGGTGCCGCCGGCAACCCGGGGGATCGAGGACACACCCCTGACGATGGTGTTGCCGGGCGGGGCGGTAGAGACGGAGGCAAAGGCCGCACCCCAGTCGTTCGGGCTGACGGTGGCCGTGGTGCTGGTCATGGTCGTCGGCGGCCTGTGGGGTGGCTGGCGGCTGTTCACCGGCTACCTGGCGGTCCCCGAGGTTGCAGTGCCGAACTTCGTCGGCCAGCCACTGGACACGGCGCAGCGGGCGGCGGAAGCCGCGCAGGTCACGCTGCAGGTGAGCGATCAGATCTATAGCGCCGATGCGCCCCTCGACACCGTCGTCTCGCAAGACCAGCCGGTGGGGAAGATGGTCAAACGCGGGCGGGTGATCAACGTCGCGGTCAGCCTGGGGACCGAGATGGTGCTGGTGCCGGACGTGGAGCGCCGCACGCTGCTGGAGGCCCGCCTGCTCCTAGAGCAGGCGCGGCTGCGCGTGGGCGAGCAGCGTGAAGCCTTCGACGAGCAGGTCAAGGGCGGGTTTGTGATCGAGCAGGATCCGCAGCCGGGCGCCCGGGTCGAGCGCAATCGCGCCATCAACCTGGTTGTCAGCAAGGGGCCACAGCGGCTGCAGATGCCAAATTTGGTCGGCCGGCCGCTGCCGGATGCCCGCCGATTACTGCAGGATATGGGGGCCACCCTCTCGGAAGTTCGCAACACGACGGCCACGGACATCGAGCCCGGCATCGTAATCGACCAATCCCCGCGGGCGGGGGCGCAGATGCGTGCCAACGATCCCATCAGCGTGACCGTCACCGTACGTCCGGGCGAAGAATCCGCACCACCGGCGACCCCCCTGGTGACCGCGCAGGCGCAGGCGGCGCCTAGTCCGGATGAGAAGCTGACCAGTGTCCAACTCGTGGTCCCGGCCGGAGAACCAAATCAGGAAGTCAAGCTGGTCGTCGTCGACGAGGCCGGCGTGCGCACCGTGCTGCGCAGGATCCTGCAGCCTGGGACGCGGATCAGCGAGTCAATCCGCAGCCGCGGGTACACGATCATCCAAGTCTACATCCAGGGTCGTCTGGTGCAAGAGGTCCGCCCGTGACCGGCGTGGTGCGCATTGCCGCCAGCGTCCTCGGCGCCGACTTCACCCGGCTGGGTGAGCAGGTCGGCGCGGCGGAGCGGGGTGGCGCCGACGCCATCCACGTGGACGTGATGGACGGCCGGTTTGTGCCAGAGATCACCATCGGGCCCGTGATCATCGAGGCGGTGCGGCGCAGTACCGCCCTGCCCATCGACGTGCACCTGATGATCGTGGAGCCCGACCGTCAGCTGGACCGGTGTGTGCGCAGCGGGGCCACGTCCCTCACTGTGCACGTGGAAGCGGCGAGGCATCTGCATCGCGTCATCCAGCAGATCAAGGACCTGGGCGCCAAAGCGGCCGTCGCCCTCAACCCCGCCACGCCGCTGGTGGCGGTGGAGCCCGTGGTGGGCGAGCTCGACATGGTGCTGGTGATGAGCGTGAATCCCGGCTATGCCGGACAGCGATTTATCCCGGCGGCGCTCCCCAAGATCCGCCAGCTCCGGGAATGGATCGCCACACGCGGGTTGAGCCTCAACGTGCAGGTCGACGGCGGGATCAACGACTCCACTGCGGCCCAGGCCGTCGCTGCCGGCGCCAACGTGCTCGTGGCCGCGTCCGCCATCTTTCAGGGTACTGGGGGCATTGAGGCATCGGTCCCACGCCTCCGGCAGGCAGCGCTCGCCAGAACCTGAGGGGCCTCGGGCATCGTACGGTCAATGTCTACTGTCTTCATCACCCATCCCGACTACCTCAAGCACAAGGCGGGCCCCGGTCATCCTGAGCGCCCCGAACGACTCCAGGCCATCGCCACGGCGATCGATCAGAGTCCTCTGGGAGACGCGCTGGAGCGGATCGTCCCAGACCCCGTGGACGAAGAGCAACTCGCCGCGGTGCATCGCCGCGAGTACATCCACCAGGTGCGGGACCTCGCCGCTCACAGTGGAGGGGCCCTCGATCCTGACACTGTGGTATCCCCCGTGTCGTTTGAAGTGGCGCTCCTGTCGGCTGGCGGCGCCGTCGCCGCGACACGCGCGGTGATGGAAGGCCGCGCCCACACCGCGTTTGCCGCCGTCCGACCTCCCGGTCACCATGCCCTGCCTGATCGCGGCATGGGTTTTTGCCTGTTCAACAACGCCGCGGTGGCCGCAGCGGACGCCCGGCAGCGGTTCGGGCTTTCTCGGCTGTGCGTGCTCGACTGGGATGTGCACCACGGCAATGGGACCCAGGCCATCTTCTATCGGGATGGCGGGGTGCTGTATATCTCGCTGCACCAGGAGTTCTGGTATCCGGGGACCGGCGCCATCGAGGAAACCGGAGAGGGCGACGGCACCGGGTTCACGATCAACATGCCGCTCCCAGCGGGGACCGGGGACGAGGGGTACCGCCTGGCGTTCGAAGAGGTGGTCATCCCGGTGCTGCGGGCCAGCGCACCGCAACTGCTCATTATCTCAGCGGGGTATGACGCCCACGCTGGGGATCCGCTTGGTGGCATGCTGCTGAGCGCGGCCGGCTTTGGGACCCTGGCGCAGATGGTGCTGGACGCGCGCCCGGACCGCAGCAAGGTCGCCGCTGTGCTGGAAGGTGGGTACAAGCTGACCCACCTCAGCAACTCCGTCCTGGCGACTCTCGTGGCGTTCACCGGCCGGTCGGTGCCGGTGGTCGAACGCTCCAGCGGAGGCCCAGAAACTCCCTATTCAGTCCTGCGCTCCAGGATCAGGCAGGTCCGCAGCGTCGTCCGCAACTATTGGAATATTTAGATCAACCGCGGTACTGAATTTCTTGCACCGGCTCTGGTCTTCTCCCCCGTCATCCTCCAGCGTTTTCCAACGCGGGCTCCGAGCCAAGACCTGGGGTTAGGCCACCCGGCGGCGTGGTACTCGTTGTTGTGGAGATCACACCTCGCTGAACCCGGAGAGAATTCATGATTCGGCGTCTGCTCGCTCTTGCTGTTAGCCTATCCCTTTTAGGACTGCCGGTCTCCCTTTTGCGCGCGTCGCCGGCGGACCACAGCGCGGCGTTCCAGCCCTTCCGCAGCCTCCCCTTGAGTTTTGAAGCCAACCGCGGCCAGAGTAATCCGCGTGTCGCGTTCATCGCGCGCGGCGGCGGGCAGACGGTGTTCCTGACACCGCGGGAGGCGGTGCTGACGTGGCGCGGCCGGAGGTCGCCCACAGCGGTCGCATTGCGCATGCAATTTATCGGGGCCAGCGCGCGATCGCACGTGGTGGGAGCAAAGGAACTTCCGGGCAAGGTCAACTACTTCCTCGGCCGCGATTCCGCGCGGTGGCGTACCAACATCCCGACATATGAGCAGGTACGCTACCAGGACATCTATCC
>VBAI01000082.1:13648-14128 GCA_005882295.1 Candidatus Segetimicrobium genomatis
AAACGAGCGGCAACTCGAGTATGACTTCCTCGTGCAGCCGGGTGCAGACCTCACAGCCATTGCCATCGCGTTTGTGGGTGCCGAAAATGTCCAAGTCGATGCTCAGGACGGCCTGTTGCTGCAGATCGCCGGTGAGACGATCTACGCCAGGAAGCCCGACATCTATCAAGAGGTAGACGGGCGCCGCCAAGAGATCGCCGGCGGCTATGTGCTGAGAGGAGTGCGGGAGGTCGGATTCCAGGTGGCTGCCCACGATCCCAATCGGCCTGTGGTTATCGATCCAGTGCTGTACTATTCGACCTATCTCGGCGGCACTAACGATGACGAGGTTCGGAGCCTTGCGGTCGACGCCAACGGGAATGCCTACGTCACCGGCGAGACGTCCTCGACGGACTTTCCGACGAGCTCGGGGGTCCTGGACACAGCCCTGGCAGGCCTGAAGGATGCCTACGTCACCAAGCTAAATCCGACCGGCTCGGC
>VBAI01000213.1 GCA_005882295.1 Candidatus Segetimicrobium genomatis
CGGCGTCTGCCGGGGGTTGTCGCCGTGCTGGCGGCCGCGGATCTTCCTCTCAGCCCGATCGAGCCCGAGTTTGCCGGCGATGAATACCACGGCGCGGGATGGCCGCCCCTCGCTGGCGAGCGGGTCCGGTTCGTCGGCGATCCGGTTGCCGTCGTTGCCGCCTCCGACCGCTACCTCGCGGAAGACGCCGTCGAGTTGCTAGAGGTCGCCTACGACCCTCTGCCCGTGGTCGCCTCGGTCGAGGAAGCCCGCCGGCCGGATGCCGTGCTGGTACACGACACCGTTCCCGGCAACGTCTATTTCCGTCGCGACCATGTGCACGGCGACGTCGATGGCATCTTCGCCACCGCGGCACTGGTCGTGGGCGGAACGTTTCGCCACCAGCGGCTCGCTGGGGCGCCGCTGGAGGGACGAGGCATCGTCGCGCAGTGGGATTCTACCGGACGCCTGACGGTATGGGCATCGACCCAGGTACCGCACCTTATGCGGACGGGCCTAGCCCGTTTCCTCGGAGTACCCGAGGCGGCGGTGCGAGTGATCGCGCCAGACGTTGGCGGAGGGTTCGGCCCGAAGATGCACCTCTATCCGGAGGATCTGGTAGCCTGCGCCGTGGCCCGCAGGCTGGGGCGCCCTGCAAAGTGGATCGAGGACCGGCGGGAGAACCTCCTGGCCATGACGCAGGCCAGGGAGCAGGTGATCGAGGCCCAGGTTGCGGTGGATCGCGACGGACGCCTGCTGGCCTTGCGGGCCCACATTGCCTGCGACAGCGGTGCCTATTCGGTCTACCCCCTGACCGCGGTACTCGAGCCCATGGGCACGGCGCAGATCATGCCGGGGCCTTACCGCCTCCCGGCGTATGCCTATTCGACCATGGCCGTGGCAACGCACAAGGCCCCGGTCGGAGCCTACCGCGGCGTCGGGATGACTGTCGGCGTCTTCGTCATGGAGCGCCTCGTGGATAAGGTCGCCGCCACGACCGGCATCGATCCGGCGGAGGTCCGCCGCCGGAACTTCATCCGCCCCGAAGAGTTCCCCTATGCAGCATCCACCGGCCTGGTATACGACTCTGGCCGAATCGGCGACACCCTCGCGGCGGGGCTGGCCGCGTTCGACTATGAAGAAATCCGGCACGAGCAGGCGCGGCTGCGGGCGGCCGGACGGATCGTTGGCGTCGGCCTCTCTGCCTTCGTCGAATACACGGGGATGGGCTCAGAGACGTTCCTGCGGCGCGGCATGCGCGAAGTCCGCGGCGACGACAGCGCGGCGGTCAAGGTCGACGGTTCCGGCGGCGTTCGCGCGTACGTCTCCACTCCTTCCCAGGGACAGGGACACGAGACGGTCTTCGCCCAGTTGGTGGGCGAGACACTCGGCCTCTCCCCTGAGGATGTCGAGGTTGTCCCCGTAGACACCGCCTCGGTCCCTGTGGGAACGGGCACGTTTGCCAGCCGAGCGATGATAGCAGGGGGCGGTGCCCTCCTCCAGGCTGCGGCCGGCGTCAGATCGAAAGCGTTGCAGATCGCGGCCCACCTCCTGGAGGCCCCAGCGCCAGACATCGAAATCGCCGCGGGTCGCTTCTGCGTCCGCGGATCGCCCGGCCGCGGGGTCACCTGGGCGGAGGTGGCCAGGGTGGCCTACCTGCCCGGTTCCGGGCTGCCCGCCGGCGCCGAACCTGGTCTAGAGGCATCCGTCACCTACGATCCCCCGCCGGCCGTCTTCAGTAACGGCGTTCACGCAGCCATGGTGGAAGTCGACCGGGAGACAGGTCAGGTGACCGTGCGTCGTTACGCTATTGCTGAAGACTGCGGCCCGCTGATCAATCCCCGCATCGTCGACGGTCAGATTCACGGCGGCCTGGCACAGGGGTTTGGGGAGGCGCTGCTGGAACAGGTGGTATACGATGCGGAGGGTCAGCCGCTCACGACCACGTTCATAGATTACCTGCTTCCTACCGCGAAGGAGATGCCGCCCGTGACGATCGTCCACCTGGAGACGCCCTCGCCTCTCACGACGGGCGGCTTCAAGGGGATGGGAGAATCCGCCACGATTGGCGCGCCCGCGTGCCTGGCAAACGCGGTCAGCGACGCCCTTGGCGACGCGATCGATGAGTTGCCGATCACACCGGAGCGGGTTTTGGTGTGTCTCCGCAGCATGCGGGCAGTGTCGGAGCGGCCATGAGCGCAATCCAGCGGGTAGGCAGCGCCGGCCCGAAGGAGCTCCGCCATGCGACTCGTTGACCTCAGCCACCCCGTCACCATTCACTCGCCAGGGTGGGTGGGGTATCCGGGAATGAAGATGTGGTACTTCCAGACGCATCAGACCAATGGGATCGTCAGCCAGATGATCGAGACACCGCTGCACCTGAGCACCCACCTGGACTCCGAAATGCACGGGGTCTCCGGGGGCCGCGACATCGCATCGGTCTCTCTCGACCAATGCGTGGGGCCGGCCGCCATTGTCGACATCAGCGAGGTGGGCGAGTGGGGTGTCTATACACCCGAGCTGGTCCAGAGCAAGGTGGAGGTACGGCCGCGGGACATCCTGATCCTACACGCCGGGTGGGCACGTTACTATGCTGGCATGCCCGAGGAGGACCTCACGCGATACTTCTGCAAACATCCTGGGCCGGACCACCGCTTCGCCGCCTGGGCGGTGGCGATGAAGTTCCGTTGGATTGGCGTGGACTGCGGATCGGCCGATCACCCCATGAACACGTCCATCCGCGTGAAACGGCCGGACATCGCGCGCGAGTTTGAACAGCGTTTCCATACCCGGGTGGAGGAGCGCTTTCCCGAAGAGCACCTCTTCTGCATGCATCGGGAACCGTTTCGCCACGGCGTGATCCACGCCGAGAACCTGGGCGGGGACCTGGCACTCGTCCTCAACCGGCGATGCGTGGTCGGCGCCTTCCCCTGGAAGTTTGTCGGCGGTGAGGCTTCCATCTGCCGGATCGTCGCCTTCCTCGATCTGCCGGAGGGCCCAGGGTGAGCCGGATCGCGGTCGTCCGCCTGGACCGGGACGCACTCGACCTGCCGCTGGCGGCGGAAGGCGGCCGCGTGCGGGCGCTTTTGTGGCCGGGGATGGGAGCGCGGGAGAGGAGTCTTTGCTACTTCGATCTTCCGGAAGGATTCGCGTCCACGGAGTTTCGTCACCCGTACGAAGCGGTCTACTATGTCGTGCGGGGGGAAGGCCGGGTGGTGGATGCAGACTCCGGCACGGCCCACCCGGTGCACGCGGGCCAGATGATCTATCTCACACCCAACCAAGGGTATCGGCTGGACGGGCCTGCTGTGTTTGTGGGGGGCCCCTGCCCACCGGATCCGTCGCTCTTCAGCGAGGTTCCCTGAGCGCGTGACGCCATGGCCATCCACATCCTTGACCCGCTAGCAGACGGCGTGCCCATGCCGATGATCTCCAGACAAGCCCGACTGGTGATCAGCCCCCACATGGGCGCGCGCTACGCCGTGATGAACGTGGTCATCCTCGCGCCTGGGG
>VBAI01000221.1 GCA_005882295.1 Candidatus Segetimicrobium genomatis
ATCAGCAGGGCGTGGTGAACTGGGTGCTGCGCAGCCTGGACGTTCTCGCCCGGCCCATCTCCTGGCTGAATCACCCGACGATCACGCTGTACGCGGTGATGTTCGTCACGCTGTGGAAAGGACTCGGCTGGTACATGGTGATCTACCTGTCGGGCCTGCAGGCCATCCCAGCCGAATATGAGGAAGCCGCGATGATCGACGGCGCCTCGCGCTCCCGGGTGTTCTGGCACGTCACCATCCCGCTCCTGCGGCCGTACGTCCTGCTGGCCTCGCTGATCTCCACGATGGCGGCGGTGAAGGTATTCGAGGAGATCTACGTCATGACGCGCGGGGGGCCGTTCTACAGCACGTACACGATGTTCATGTATATCTTCGACAAGGCGTTTGAAGAACTCAACCTGGGCTATGCGGCGGCCCTGGCCCTGGTGCTGGCCGCGATTCTTTTGGTGCTGTCGGCGATCAATTTCCGCGTCTTCCGCCGTGGAGGACTCGAATGGTACTGACGGGAGCGAATGCAAGGAGCATCCGTCATTGCGAGGAGCGAAGCGACGAAGCAATCTCAGTCGAGAGCAGATTGCTTCCCTGCGCTCGCAATGACAGCAACCGGCCATGACGCGTAAGTTCGTGCTGTATCTCATCCTCGCCGCGCTGGCGGTCTTCACAGCGTTCCCATTTCTGTGGACGCTGCTCGTGTCGTTGAAGACGCGGGGGCCGATTTTCTCGATCCCACCCGATCTCAGCCTGACTGGCCTCTCACTGGCGAACTATGCCGGCGTCTGGAAGACGCTCCCGCTGCCGCGGTACGCGCTGAACAGCCTGTACATTGCGGCGATGGGCGTGGGCCTGACGCTGATCATCTGCTCCCTTGCCGCCTACCCGCTGGCGCGAATGAAGTTCTGGGGTAAGAATGTGGTCTTCTATGCGATCGTCGGCACGTTGATACTGCCGGAGCACATCGGCCTGATCGTGAATTTCATCACGATGATGCGGTTGCGGCTGGTCGACACCTATGCCTCGGTCTATCTGCCGAGCCTCGCCAGCGTGTTCGGCATCTTCCTCCTCCGCCAGGCCTACCTATCCATCCCGCAGGAACTGGAAGACGCGGCCCGGATCGACGGAGCCGGCGAGCTGGTGATCTGGTGGAGGATCATGCTGCCGCTCACGGTGCCGGCCCTGGCCACGCTGGCCATCTTTCAGTTTGTGGCGTTTTGGAACAGCTTCCTGTGGCCGATCATCATTCTCAAGACGCCGGACAAGTACCCGCTCGCCGCCGGCTTACTGTATCTGCGCGGGCTGTTCGCCTACAATACCCGGTACATCGCCGCGGGCACGGTGATCGCCACGCTGCCGGTGATCGTGGTTTTTCTCTTCACGCAGCGATACTTCATGCGCGGTCTTACAGCGGGAGCGATCAGGTAATGCATCCTGTTCTACTTTTCGTTCCCCTCGACGGCCGGCCGGTAACGATGGACATCGTGGTCGATCTCGCCCGGGCGGCCGGGGTCGATGTCCGCACGCCGGAGCGTTCGCTGCTCAGTGACCGGTTTCGCTCCGGCGAGGTTGACCGGGTGTGGGAATGGCTGGAGCGTGAGGCAGGCGGCGGAGCCACCGCTCTGATCGCCTCGATCGAAACACTGTGTTTTGGCGGCCTGGTTGCGTCGCGGAAGAGCGAAGTAGGGTTTGAGGACATCCTCCCGCGGCTCCACCGCTTCTACCAGATCGCTGCACGGATCCCGACGTATGTCTCGGCGGTCATCCCCCGCACCCCGCAGCAGCCGACAGATGAAGATGCGTCCTACTGGAAGACTGGAGACCAGGCCGCGATGCTCCGGCATCGCCGCCGCCATCTGGAGTTGAATTCCGACTTGATCTCCGCGGCATCTCGCGAGGTGGTGCGTTACCTGCTTATTGGACAAGACGACACGACCCCGGGGAGCCCGTCTGAGGCCGACCGCGCGACGCTGCAGAAGCACGCCGCGGCGGCATCCGCCTCGACCGCGCTGCTCACCAGCGGTACCGACGAGCTCAACGCGCGGCTGTTCGCGCGGTGGCTGAACGACCTGACCGGCGATGCTCCAACGTTTGAACTCCTGTACACGCACCCTGACACGACCGATCAGGTCCCGCGGTACGAGGCGTTCCCGCTTCGTCACACGGTCGAAGAACACGTGCGCAGCGCCGGAGCCCACATCACCTCGGGCGGCGACATCCTGCTGTGGGTGCATAATTTTACCGGAGGGCAACGCGAGGCGGTCCACCAGATGGGCGACCTCGATCCCGGCAGGATTGAAGTCGTCCTGAACACCGCGCAGGAGGCGGTGCGGCGGGAGCGAGTCGTGGCCCTCGCCGATGTCTGCTACGCCAACGGCGCCGACCGCGCGCTGGTCGCCAGACTGCTGGCTGAGCCTCGCTTCGCGGGAATCGTCGCCTACGCCGGCTGGAACACGTGCTCGAACAGCCTCGGCTCCACGGTGGCATATGCGACCGTGGCCTATCATCTTCGCGCCGCCACCGTACCCGGCAACGACCGGATCTACTGGCCGGCGTTCTTCACGCGCATCCTGGACGACTGGGCCTACCAGTCCCTCATCCGCCCGGAACTCACACGCTGGGTGGAGACGCGAGGCGGAAGCTCATCGGACCTCGGAGAACATGAGGCATCTCTGGAAGCCATGGCGTTGGAGAAACTGCGCGAGGAGGCCCTGCCCGCGCTGCAGCATTCCTTCGCCTACCATCCCGTGAAGCTGCAGCGTGCTGTTTTTCCCTGGCACCGGCTGTTCGAGATCGGTCTAGAGGTGGACGTTGCCAATGCCGGCCGGGGTCGGGGTATCCTCGTTGTCGAGTATGATCCACGCTGGCCTGAGATCTTTGAGAAGGACAAAGCCGCAATCCTCCGGGCACTGGGCCCGCGTGTACACGGGATTGAACATGTCGGGAGTACGGCAGTCAAGGGACTCGCGGCCAAGCCCATTGTTGACGTGCTGCTCGGCGTCGACGCAGACGACCTGGATCGCATCATCGAGCCGCTGGTGGCGATCGGGTACGAGTACAATCCCGACTGGGAGATCTCGATGCCGATGCGCCGTTATTTCCGAAGGCTCACGCCCGATGGCACGCACACGCACCACCTGCACGCCGTGCCCTACCGCGGCGAGTTCTGGAAACGCCACGTAGCGTTTCGCGACTACCTGCGAGCCCATCCGGAAAAGGCGCGCGAGTACGCGGACCTGAAAAAACAGCTTGCGAGTCAGCAACAGGGCAGCATTGACTATACGTTTGCCAAGACAGAGTTCATCCGATCGGTAGAGGCGCTATCCGCTGATTTGAGAAATGGGGCATAGGACGTGCGGAGGGGCGTAAATGAGAAAGGCACTTGTTGGTTTCTTCATATGTGTGGCAATACTGGCATTGACTCGCGTGATTCCACGTCCGGCTTCTCGTGCCGGCATGGTGTTCCTGGTAGCCGCTGACGCATCCGGCCAGGTCTAC
>VBAI01000222.1 GCA_005882295.1 Candidatus Segetimicrobium genomatis
TCCCGGTCGCCCCAGAGGGTACGGGGATCCTCACCTCCACGAGAATCTCGTCGGAGGCGAGCGCGGTGGAGAATAGCCCCGTGAAGAACTCTCCCGCGGGGATCGTGCGCCGGCCCCGGGGGCTCTGGGCTACCATTTGCGCATCGAGCGCCAGGATCGCTGCGGGGTAGTCGGCCGCCGGGTCGGCATGCGCCAGGCTGCCGCCGATCGTCCCCGCATTGCGCACCTGTACGTCCCCGATCTTGGCGGCGGTCTCCGCCAGCAGCGGGACGGCGCCGCGAACAACATCGGACGATTCCACCATCCAGTGCGTGGCCAGCGCGCCGGCCACCACCACCTGCCCGTCCCGCCGGATGAATCGCAGGGCCTCGATGCGCCCCAGATCCACCACATGGGTGGGGGACACCAATCGCAGTTTCATCATCGGCAGCAGGCTGTGGCCGCCGGCCAGCAGTTTCGCCTCCGGCAACGTGGTCAGCAGCTGCAGCGCCTCTGTCACAGAGGAGGCGCGATGATACTCAAACGGTGCCGGAATCATCGTGTCTTGGCCCCAGCCGCCCGCGGCGTGGGGATCGCGGGCATCCGCTGGTCGGCCAGCGTGCGGGCTGCATGCTTCACGGAGTTGACAATATGCTGGTAACCGGTGCACCGGCACAGGTTGCCGTCCAGGCCGTGCCGGATCTCGTCGTCTGTGGGGTTGGGGTTGCGGGCCAGCAACTGCACCGCGGCCAGCATCATCCCCGGCGTGCAGAAGCCGCACTGCAGCCCGTGCTCTTCCCAAAATCCCTCCTGGATGGGGTGCAGGGCTCCATTCTGGGCCAGTCCTTCCACGGTCAGCATCTGGGTACCGTCGGCCTGCACCGCCAGCAACGTACACGACTTCACCGCCTGCCCATTCATGATGATGGTGCAGGCCCCACAGCTGGTCGTGTCGCAGCCGATGTGAGTCCCGGTGAGCCCGAGCACTTCCCGGAGATAATAGACCAGCAGCAACCGGGGCTCGACCTCATGCCGGTGGGTCGAGCCGTTGACCGTCACCGTGATCGCATGTGCCACCCTGTCACCTCGCCATGCCTGGGATCATTGCAGGCTTCACGCCGGCCTAGCCGGCTTCCTCCTCATAGCGTTGCTTGAGCGCCTGCACGACTGTTTGATCGGCCAGCGTCGTGGTATCGCCCAGCACCCGGCCCTCGGCGATGTCGCGCAGCAGCCGCCGCATGATCTTGCCGCTGCGGGTCTTCGGCAGCTCACCGGTAAACAGGATCTGCTCCGGCCTCGCCAGGGCCCCGATCTTTTTCACCACGTGCTGCTTTAGTGTCTCGACCATCTCCGATCCGGCCGCAAAGCCTTCCTTTAAGGTGACGAAGGCGGCGATGGCTTGGCCCTTGATCTCGTGCGTCACCCCGATCACCGCCGCCTCAGCGACGGCGGGGTTATCTACCAGCGCGGATTCTACCTCGTACGTCCCGATGCGGTGTCCCGCGACGTTGATGACATCGTCGACGCGCCCCAGCAGCCAGAAGTAGCCGTCTTTATCCTGTTTCGCGCCGTCACCGGTGAAGTACACTCCCGGGAAACGGCTCCAGTATTGTTTGACGTACCGGTCGGGATCGCGATAAATGCCGCGCAGCATCGCCGGCCAGGGTTTAGTGAGCACCAGGTACCCGCCCTCGCTGGGACCGACGGGTTTCCCCTGCTCATTCAGAATCTCTGCGGCGACGCCCGGGAACGGTCGCGTCGCCGACCCGGGTTTCAGGGTCGTGATCCCCGGCAGCGGCGTGATGAGGATCATGCCGGTCTCGGTCTGCCACCAGGTGTCCACGACAGGACACCGCCCGCCCCCGATGTGCTTGTGGTACCAGATCCAGGCTTCGGGATTGATCGGTTCCCCCACGGTCCCCAACAGCCGCAGCGACGACAGGTCTCGCCGGGCCGGATAGTCCGGACCCCACTTCATGAATGTCCGGATGGCGGTTGGTGCTGTGTAGATGATGTTGACGCGGTATTTTTCCACGATCGCCCAGAACCGGTCCTTATCGGGATAATCGGGGGTCCCTTCATACATGACCGTGGTCGTCCCGTTGGCCAGGGGGCCGTAGACGATATACGAATGACCGGTGACCCATCCGATGTCCGCCGTGCACCAGAACACGTCGTCGTCTTTCAGGTCGAAGATCCATTTGGTGGTCAGGTAGGTCCCCACCATGTAGCCGCCCGTGGTGTGCACGATCCCCTTGGGCTTGCCGGTGGTCCCGCTCGTATACAAGATGTAGAGCAAGTCCTCACTGTCCAGTTGTTCCGCCTCGCACACCGCAGAGGCATCGGCCATCAGGCGGTGCCACCAGTGGTCGCGACCCTCCTGAATGTGGATGGGTGCGGCGTCGCCCACGCGGCGGACCACCACGACATGTTCGATCGTCGGCGTGCCGGCCACCGCATCGTCGGCGTTTCGCTTCAGCGGGACGATGTTACCCCGCCGCCATCCACCGTCCGCGGTGATGAGGACTTTCGCCTGCGCGTCGTTGATGCGGTCGCGCAGCGCCTCGGCGGAGAACCCGCCGAAGACCACGGTGTGGGGAGCCCCAATGCGGGCACAGGCCAGCATGGCGATCGGCAGTTCGGGGATCATCGGCAGGTAGATCGTGACGCGATCGCCCCGCTTGACCCCCAGGCGTTTCAGGACGTTGGCGAACTTGCTGACCTCCCGCAGCAGATCGCCGTAGGTCAGTACACGTTCGTCGCCGGGCTCACCCTCCCAGATGATAGCTGCCTTGGTCCGCCGGCCGGCCTTGACGTGGCGATCCACGCAGTTGTACGTGATGTTCGTTTTCCCACCGACAAACCACTGGGCGTTTGGAGGCGTCCACTCCAGCACGGTACGCCACTTCGCAAACCAGTGCAGGTCCTCGGCCGCACGCGCCCAGAACCCCTGCAAGTCCTTCGTGGCCTGGTCGTACACGCGTTCATCGCGCGCAATCGCGGACTGACGAAATGCCGGCGGCGGGGCAAATGCCCGCTCCTCCAGCAGGAGGGCCTCAATGGTCCTGTCCGGCATGCAGCTCCACCTCCCCAGTGACGATTTCCGGCGCTCCTTGCTATCTGTTAAGGTATATTTTCCGCACATCCTCCTGGATCATCCCGTCCTTACACCGCGCCGGTGACCAGGCCCCGCACCATGTACCGCCAGATCGGCCAGACTAGCAGCAACGCCGGCAGCACCGCCAGCGTGGTCCCCGCGCTGAGCAGCGTCCACGTCACGTCAGGATTCGTGGACACCGACGCCAGCGTCACCGGCAGGGTGCGGGTCTGCGGCGAGCCGAGCACCAGCATCGAGAACAGGAACTCGCTGTACGAGAGCATGAATGCGAACAGTCCGGTGCCGACCAGGCTCGGCAGCGCCAGCGGCAGGACGATCCGCCGCAGGATCTTCGGCCGCGTGGCCCCATCGAGCTGCGCTGACTCCTCTATCTCGGCGGGAATGGTGCGGAAGTACAGCACCAGG
>VBAI01000229.1 GCA_005882295.1 Candidatus Segetimicrobium genomatis
ATACCCTATTATAACTGGAACGCGGGAACAGGGGAACGCGGGAACGCGAAGAGTGGCAGTCAGGCGGTCGCGCAGTCAAGCGGTCGCGGCACCTCGTGAAGCGGAGGCGGGGAAGCGCCGCGAGCGACTGGAGGCGAGCCGTCGCCGTCGTTAGCGAGCGCCGCGTCGCGGCGGGTCGGGCCCTGTACACGGAGCGTAGTCCAGCGGAGTTGTACAGGGGGGCCCGGAGCAGCGAGCGCGAGCGTTACGCCCGGCCTCGGGGTCCCCGGAAATTTGCTCTGGCGAATTTCTGGGGTGAGCCAGCAAGCCGACTCGGAGCGGAGCGGCACTTCCCCGCCTCCGCCGGACAGTGTGCCGCGTACAACAGAATGGCCGCGGGATTCATCCCGCGGCCTTATCGCGTACCTGCTACTGCCTCAGGACCCTGAAGGCACTTCTTCCTCGCCGTTGCGATCAGCGGTGTCCGTGGCGGCGGGCGTGACGGTCGCCGACGCCACGGCCTGCTGCAGCAGCGCACCGGCGATGTCGCCGATCGTGATGCGGGACTCTTCCTCCTGTTGCCGCAGCACCTCTTTGACCCGCGTGCGCTCGCGCTCCCGCTCCATTTTCCGCACGGACAGCTGCATGCGCCGTTCGTCCGCCCGGATCTCGGCCACCATCGCCTCGATGGCGTCGCCGACTCTGAGCACATCCTCGATCTTGTTCACCCGCTTCTCCGCTGCTTCTGCGATCGGCAGGAACGCGTCCAGGTCCCCCAGGCGCACAAACGCGCCCGCCGACACCAGGCGCACCACTTTCCCCTTCACGATATCGCCGACGCGGACGTGCCCGCCGACCTTCTGCCAGGGATCCTCGAGAATCTGTTTCAGCCCCAGCGAGATGCGCCCCGCCTCCCGGTCCACCCGCAACACGGTGAGCTTGAGCCGCTGATTGCGGCGGATAACTTCCGATGGGTGCTTGATGTAGGTCCACGACATTTCACTGATCGGGAGCAGCCCATCGGTCCCGCCCAGGTCGACGAATGCCCCGAAGTCGGTCAGTCGCTTCACGGTACCCTCGACGACCATGCCCTCCTGCAGCGTGGCCAGTAGCTCGCCCTTGCGCTTCTGCCGCTCCTCCTCCACCGCCAGGCGATGCGAGAGGATGACGCGGCCCTTCGGCCGGTCGACCTCCAGCACCTTCAGGGGAATCGACTGTCCGACAAACCATTCGAACCGGCGGCCTTTCGCCTGCGAGAGATCGACGTGCGACCCGGGGACGAAGCCGCGCATGCCTAAATCGACGACCAGCCCCCCTTTGACCTTATCCACCACCATGGCGTGGAGGATCTTGCCGGTCTGTTGGGCTTGCTGCACACGCCGCCAGGCCATCTCGAAATCCGCGCGGCGTTGGGAGAGGATGATGTTGCCTTCCTCGCCCTCCACCTGTACGACCATGACGTCGATGCGATCGCCGACCGACACATCGGGAGCCGACGCTTCGCGGGACAACTCCGCTGGGGGAATGAGACCCTCTGACTTAGCGCCCACGTCGACGAGCACGCCCTCGGTATCTACCCTGACGACCGTTCCCTGAACGATCTGGCGCTCGGCCAGCTGGGGAATCTTTTGCGCCAGCTCCACGGGGTCGACCGCGGTGGTCAGCGTCTGTGGTGAGGTCTGGTCTCCGGTCATTCTGCCGCCCTCCCGGCGAAGCCCGAACGCGCGATCACACTCGATGGATGACAAACTGGGGAAACGGCTAACGGTATTCGCGTCGGGGCTCGTTCTTCCTCCCCCTCTTCCTAGCGCGAAATCGTCACGGAATGGTTCGCGTGTTGAGTGCACTGGTGACACAACGCGTGGGGAAATCCAGTCTTACTCCTAGAGGGCGGGCTCTATCGGCCGATAGAGGCGGTCTGCGGGGTTACTGCACCACCCATGTCTTGGTCGCCGTGCCGCCCGGCTCGCCGGAATCCTGCAGGCCGTTGCCGTTGGTATCGGCGAATGCCGCAATGGTGTCTGAACCAGCCTGGGACGGTCCCATATAGCAAAACGGGGCCTGCCCGCTCGCGTCGGTTGCCGCCGACCCCGCCAATGCCACCGAACCGGAAACTACGAACTGCACGGTCACGCCAGCTACGGTGCTGCCAAAGGTATCCGTGACCGTCGCAGTCACGCAGTGCTGGGTGGCGAGGGGGTTGGTGGCGGTACTGGGTGCGAGTGTCAGCGCCGCAGGTGTGCCGGGGACAGCCCACGCGGTGGTCGCGGTGTCGCCGGGTTCGCCGGTATCCTGGGCGCCGCTGTTGTTCGCATCGGCAAATGCCGCAATCGTATCCGTGCCCGGCTGAGACGGGCCTATGTAGCAGAACTGGGCCTGTCCATTTGCGTCCGTCACCCCCGAGCCCGCTGTCGCCACAGAACCAGACACCGCAAACTGGACTGTGACGCCTGCGACCGCACTGCCAAACGCATCCTTGACGGTCGCGGTAACGCAGTGCTGGGTGTTCACCGGGGTGGAAGCGGCACTCGGGACCAGAGTGAAAGTGGCAGGCGCTCCCGGAACTGCCCACGTGGTCGTTGCAGTGTCTCCGGGCTCGCCGACATCCTGCGCGCCGCTGTGGTTGGTGTCGGCGAACGCCGCAATGCTATCCGAACCAGCCTGGGACGGCCCCATGTAGCAAAATGGAGCCTGCCCACTCGTGTCGGTCGCCACCGACCCCGTCGCTGCCACAGAGCCGCTGACCGTAAAAAGAACCGCCGCGCCCGTCACCGGATTCCCGTAGCCATCCTTAACCGTCGCGGTGATGCAGCGCTGCGTGTTCACCGGCGCGGCGGCGTCTTTGGGCGCCAGCGTTAGCGTCGCGGGTGGACCGGATACCCACGTGGCCGTCGCCGTGCCACCGGGTTCGCCGGAATTCTGCGCGCCGTCATTGTTCGTGTCTGCGAATGCGGCGATGCTGTCGTTACCCGCCTGCGTTGTCGCATAGCAAAACGTGGCCTGTCCGTTGGCGTCCGTGTTCAGCGCGCCAGAGGTGCTGTGTGCTCCGGTAACAGAAAAGCGCACGGTCACGCTGCGGACCGGGTTTGCGGCGGCGTCCCGAACCGTGGCGGTGATGCAGTGCTGGGTATTTACCTGGATCGTGGCAGTGGTGGGCGCGAGACTGAGCGCGGCCGGCGGACCGGAGTCGGCGATCTTTGCCACAAACCCGTCCTGGAGACCGCTGAGCGTTGTACGCACGGCCCCTGCGGTCGTTGGAAAGTCCACCGAGGTGGTCAGGCCGGCGACGTACGCGCTCCCAGCGGCGTCAACGGCGATGCTGAACCCTTCTTCATCAGCGGTGCCCCCGAGGTAGGTGGAGTACACCAG
>VBAI01000083.1 GCA_005882295.1 Candidatus Segetimicrobium genomatis
CAACCACCTGAACTCACGAACTTCGTACTGAATGGCTTGCTGGTGATTGTGTAGGTTGTGTAGGTCGTGTTCGTTCGATACACTGATCTCCACGTATGGATTTGCTCCAGGACCTGAACCCTCCCCAGCGAGAAGCGGTCACGCACCCCGGCGGCCCGTTGTTGATCCTGGCTGGTGCCGGTAGCGGCAAGACGCGGGTGCTGGCCTACCGGGTGGCTTACCTGTTGCGCCACCAGAGCATTGCGCCGGCCCGCATCCTGGCGGTGACCTTCACCAACAAAGCGGCCAACGAGATGCGGGAGCGCGTCGACCGGTTGGTCGGGGCAGCGGTGGCGCGGGCGATCTGGATCGGTACTTTCCACCACATCTGCAGCCGGATCCTCCGCCGGAACGGCGACCGCGTGGGCGTGGGGCGGAACTTCCTGATCTTCGACGAGGACGACCAGCGGGCCGTGATCCGCCAGTGCCTGAAAGGTCTAGGGCTGGACGAGCGCCGCTTCCCGCCTGCCGTCGTCCTCGCCCTGATCGATCGGGCCAAAAACGAAGGCGTCGACCACCTCGCCTACGCGGAACGGGCCAACGGCTGGTATGAGGAGGTCGTGGCGCGCGTCTTTAACGCCTATCAGCGCACGCTGCGAGAGCAGAACGCCCTGGATTTTGACGACCTACTGCTGGAGGTCGTGCGATTGTTTGGCGAGGCGGCGGAGGTCAAGGAGGAGTATCAGGACCGCTTTCAGCACGTCCTCGTCGACGAATACCAGGATACCAACCGCGCGCAGTATCTCATCATCCGCACCCTCGCGGAGAAACACCGCAACATCTGCGTGGTGGGAGATGATGACCAGTGCTTGCCGGCTGGTACTCTCGTGACCACGAGTCGCGGGGTGCTCCCGATCGAGTCGTTGGACGAGGAGTTGGAAGTTGCGTCGGCGTGCGGAGGCGGTCGAGTTACTTTTGGGACCGCAGCGCCACCAGTGCAAAGGAACTACGCTGGACCGGTCATCACGATCCGTACCAGGGGGGGCCTTGAGCTCACGACGACACCAAACCATCTCGTGTTTGGCAGACTTGTTCCGAGACCGGATCTGCACTACGTGTATCTGATGCATAAACGCGGACTGGGCTATCGGATCGGACGAACTCGCGGAGTCAGGAGTAGATCCGTTGAGGATGTCGATAGTGGCCTTGCCTTGCGGTTGAATGGTGAAGTGGCGGATAGGCTGTGGGTCCTGGCTGCGTCGACCGACGAAACGGAAATTGCCTGCCTGGAGCAACTCTACGCTTTCACCTATGGCATCCCAACGACGGTGTTTCACGTTCGCGGGCGTAGGATGAAGTTGCGTCAGGGTCACGTTGATCGAATCTATCACGGCATTGACACCGAGCCGCGTGCGGAGCGCCTGTTGACGGATCTTGGCATGCTCGTCGACTATCCGCATCATCGTTCCAGTGCCGTCGTTCGTGGCCAGACCACCCGACGACTCGTGCACTTTACCATGTTCGGTGACAATCGCACGTATGCTCATCGGGCGTGGGCAGACCACCGTATTCAAATGGTTACTTCGGGAGATGCTCTTCGGCGACGGGTGGCGCTGGAGTTTCCGACGCGCGCGTCGCGCGAACTCGTGTGGCGGGTCGAGACGGCGCGGAAGGACTACGACGCTGGCTGGGAGATGGCTCGTCGCTTAGCCGCGACGATAGAAGGCGAGCCGGTGTTGCGGGCCTGCCTGGTCGACGGGATCAGGGGGAGAGGACGATACAAGCCCGTCCATTTGGTGTTGCCGGCAAGCCACTTGCGCATCGGTATGATGGTGGCTGTTGTTCGTGATGGACGCGCAGTCGAAGATGAAATCGTTTCGCACACTGTCCGTTACCATGAAGGGCCAGTGTTCGACATAGAGGTGGCCAATCTCCGGAACTATGTAGCCAACGGCGTTCTTGTTCACAACTCGATCTACCGGTGGCGCGGCGCCGACGTGCGCAACATCCTGGAATTCGAACAGGACTATCCCGATGCCACCATCGTGAAGCTCGAACAGAACTACCGCTCCACCAAGACCATCCTGCAGGCCGCGGGGGAGGTCATCCAGCACAACCCGCACCGACACCGCAAGGCGCTGTGGACCGCCAACCCCGCCGGCGAGCCGATTGTCCTCTATGAGGCCTTCGACGGGCACGATGAGGCGCGCTTTGTGGTCGATGAGATCGCGCGCCTCCGGGACGGGCTGCGCTATCGCGACTTCGTGGTCCTCTACCGCACCAACGCGCAGTCCAGGTTGTTTGAAGAACAGTGCCTGCGCGCCGGCATCCCCTATACGATCGTGGGCGGGGTGCGCTTCTATGAGCGCAAAGAGATCCGGGACATTATCGCCTACCTGCGGCTCGCCCTGATACCGGCCGACGACGCCAGCCTGACGCGCATCATCAACGTGCCCCGGCGCGGCATCGGAGACGTTAGTTTCGGGCGGCTGGAGGCGTACGCCCGGGGCCACGGCCTCAGTGTGCTGGAGGCGATGGCCCAGCCCGAGGCACTGGAGGACCTTCCCAAAGCCGCGCAGCGCACCGCGGCAGAACTCGTCGATCTGATCGCGCGGCTGCGCGACCGCGCCTCGCGCGTCCGGACCACCGACTTGATCGACGCGGCGATCGTGGAGACCGGGTATCAGGCGATGCTGGAGGCGGAAGGCACCGACGAAGCCTACAGCCGGCTGGAGAACCTGCGGGAGCTGGTGACGGTCGCCAAAGAATTTGAAGACGTCACCGGCGAGGAGGGGCTGAACGCGTTCCTGCAGCACCTGGCGCTGGTCACCGACCTCGACACTTGGCAGGAACAGGTCGACCGCGTCACGCTGATGACGTTGCACAGCGCCAAAGGGCTGGAGTTCGCCGTCGTCTTCCTGGCCGGCCTGGAGGAGGGGCTGTTCCCCCACGCCCGGGCGCTCGAAGAGGCGGAGGGGCTGGAAGAAGAGCGACGGTTGTGCTACGTCGGCATGACCCGGGCCAAGCAGCACCTCTATCTCTCGCACGCCCGCACCCGCACGATCTTCGGCAGCACGATGCCCGGCGTACCGTCGCGCTTCTTAGAAGAAGTGCCGGCCGAGCTCGTGACCAAGCCCACGCCTGCACCGCCGGCGGTCACCTGGATGGAGGAAGAACGGGACATTCCCTCCTTCGCCGTGGGAGACCACGTCCGCCATGCCAGCTTCGGAGAGGGGCGCGTCCTCGGAGTCGAGGGGGAAGGGGTGCGCGCCGTCGTCACGGTGCAGTTCGCGCAGGGCGTGAAGCGGCTGGCCCTTGGGTACGCACCGTTGGAGCATGCCTGACATGGGTGCGGTACCTCTCACGATGCGGCTGAGTGTCGTGGCGCTTGCAGCTGCCCTTTCCGCGATTCCGCGCCCGCAGGTCGCCCAGGAAACGCCGGAGCCCGGCAGGTATGGCGGTGCGCTCATCGTCTCCCAGTTGGGGGATCCACGCACCTTCAACCCCATTGTGGCGCAGGAGACGTCCTCAACGGATGTCCTGCGGCCGATCTTCGAAGGACTTCTCGAGCAGAACTATATCAGCGGTGAACTCGAACCCGCGTTGGCGGATGCGTGGACGGTGAGCACAGACGGCCGCACCTGGACGTTTACGCTGCGTGAGGGGGTGCAGTGGTCGGATGGTAGCCCACTGAATGCCGACGACGTCCTCTTCACGCTGGACGCGGTCTTTGCGGACGGTGTGCAGACCGGTGTGCGGGATCCGCTGATGATCGATGGCAGGCCGATCCGCTATCGGAAGCTGGATGACCGGCGCCTTCAATTCATCACCGAGCGCCCGGCCGGCCTCCTGCTGAGACTGATCGCGACCCTGCCGGTTGTCCCAAAACATAAACTGGCCGCGGCGTTGGCCAAAGGCGGGACAGAGTTCAACAAGGCTTGGGGCGTCAGCACTGACCTGAGAGAGATTGTCGGAACCGGTCCATTCATTATCGAGTCCTACGTCCCGGGTCAGCGTGTGACGTACCTGCGCAACGGTCGATACTGGAAGATCGACCGCAACGGCAACCGTCTGCCCTACCTCACGCGCTATGTGCGCCTCATCGTGGCGACGCAGGACGCGCAGCGGCAGAAGTTCCTGACGAAAGAGACCGACGTGTATCACGCCCGGCCCGGAGAGTTTGGGGATTTGAAACGGAACGAAACAGCGGGGAACTACTCAGTCCTGGATGGGCCGGAGGCGCTGGGCACAGAGTTTCTCGTGCTGAACCAGAACCCGGCCGGGGTGTCTCCTCCGAAGCTGACATGGTTCCAGGATGTCGAGTTCCGCCGAGCGCTGAACCACGCCATCAACCGTGGGGCCATCATCCAGCAGGCCTATGGGGGCCGCGCCACGCCAGCGTGGGGGCCGCTGTCGCCAGCCAATAAGCTGTACGTCTACCCCAACCTGCCCACGTCTCCGTACGACCTCAACCGCGCCCAACAACTGCTGGCCGCGGCAGGGTATCGGCAGGATCCCGATGGGGTGCTGCGGGATGCACAGGGCGACATTGTAGAGTTCGTGCTGTCCACGAGCCTGGGTAACCCTGACCGGGAGGCCATCGGAAATATCCTGCGGCAAGACTTCGCCCGCCTGGGGATGCGGGTGACGTTCACCCCGGAGGGGCTGGACACACTCATTGGCAAGCTGGTGGTCACCCACCGCTGGGAAGCCATGATTATCGGGTTGGCCGGAACAATTGAGCCAGCCGTCACCAACCGAAACGTCTGGATGAGCGCAGGGGCACTGCACATGTGGCGTCCCGAGCAGGAGAAGCCAGCGACAGAGTGGGAAGCCGAAGTCGATCAACTGTTTGAGCGGATCGCCCGGGAGGTGGATCCTGGGAAGCGTACACAGCTGTACTATCGCTGGCAGGAGATCGTCGCCGCACAAGTGCCGTTGATGTTCTTCGCCTATCCCAAGACTCAGACCGCCGTCCGCAAGACGCTGGGGAACGTCCGCCCTGGGCTCGGCGGCGCGGTCGGCGAACTCGCCACGCTGTTTTCCAAGGCTCCCTCCCGCTAGCGCCCGACGGCACCAGAGGGGGGTTCTCGACTCCCGGACACGAATGCAAGGTGAAGGAATGTGACGAGGAGGGCGACATGGGGAAGCGCGGAGAGAAGGCGTGGCGCGTCTCTGCACCGCGATGGCGGGGGTTCCGCACGGCAGGGCTGCCGCTCCTGGTGGCCGCAGTCACCCTGACCCTGCCCAGTGTGGGTCTCGCCCAGGCTCGAGTGGGGGCCTGGGTCGACGCTGTCATTGCGGTGCAGGAACCCTCTGACGCGGCGGCGGTGAGCCGGCTCGAGGCCAACGACTTCCAGGCATGGTTCTCCGCGACATCCAATCCGGATCTCCGTGACCGCGTGGCGCGCAACCCCGCGCTCACCTCCGTGGTGTCGTTTGGGCTGCAGAGTGAGCTGACGTTCAACCCCGTCGGACCGGTGTTTGGCGGGACCAACCGGCTCAACCCATTCGCCTCTCCCAAGATCCGCGAGGCGATGAACTGGCTGATCGACCGCAGGTTCATCGCTCAGGAGATCATGCGTGGGATGGCGACGCCGCGCTACCTCCCCATCGACGGCGCGTTTCCGGATTATGCGCGGCTGGCCGACGCGGCCCGGAAACTGGAAATTCAGTATGCACCCAACCCCGATCGAGCGAGGGCCATCATCAGCGAGGAGATGGGAAAGCTCGGCGCCACCCTTGTCGGCGGCAAGTGGCAGTTTCGAGGTCAACCCGTCACGTTAACGTTCCTCATTCGCACCGAGGATGAGCGAAAGCTCATTGGGGAGTACATCGCGGGATTGCTGGAAAACCTGGGGTTCGCGGTCGAACGGCGCCTGGGGTCCTCCGCGGAACTCAGTCCGATCTGGAGCAGGGCCGACCCGGCGAGGGGACAGTGGCACCTGTACACTGGCGGCTGGCAAATCGTGGTGATCGTTCGAGACGAATCCGGCAACTTCGATTTCTTCTTCACGCCCAGGGGACTGACTGGTCCGCTTTGGCAGGCCTACAAGCCGTCGCCCGAGTTCGACCATGTGTCCGACCAGCTGGCGCGCAGTGATTACACCACCATCGCAGAGCGTAACCGCCTGTTCACTCGGGCGCTCGAGCTCGCCATGCAAGATTCGGCGCGAATCTGGTTGGTGGACCGGACGTCGATTTGGCCCAGGCGGGCAGAGGTGAAAGTCGTGGCGGACCTGGCCGGCGGGATCTCCGGCTCGCTGCTGTGGCCGTACACGATCCGCTACGAAGGACGCACCGGCGGGACGGTGCGCATCGGCGTTCCAAACATGCTCCCCGAGCCGTGGAACCCGGTCGGCGGCTCGAACTTCATCTTTGACACCACGTTGTATCGCGCCACCGAAGATTACGCGACCATCGTCGATCCATATACGGGCCTGGACCTGCCCCAGCGCGTCGAGCGCGCTGAGGTTTTCATCAAGCGAGGCCTGCCGGTGACCAAGTCCCTGGATTGGGTGTCGCTGCAGTTCGTCCCAGAGATCCGGGTTCCAGACGACGCGATCATATCCTGGGACCCGAAGGCCCAGCGATTCATTACCGTGAAGGAAAAGCACCCACAGGGCCTCACGGCGCGGACGAAGGCCGTGGTTCACTTTGAACGTGATCTATTCGAGAAAGTGCAGTGGCATGACGGCAGCCGGCTCTCCATGGGCGACATCATGTTGGGATGGATTCTCACGTTCGACCGGGCCATGGACGCCAGTGTGATTTTCGATGAGTCTGTCCTCCCGTCGTTCGAGTCATTCGTGCAGACCTTCCGTGGGTTTCGCATCATCAGCGAGAACCCGCTCGTGGCCGAAATCTATAGCGACGCCTTCTCCTTAGACGCCGAGGCCATTGGGGCGGGTGCCGCGGGAGCGTTCTGGCCAACCTACGGGTTTGGTCCGGGCCCCTGGCACACCGTGGCCCTCGGGATCAGGGCCGAGGCCGCGGGGGAGGGGGCGTTCACGGACGACAAGGCGGCCAAGAAGAAGGTTGAGCACCTCAACTACATTGCCGGGCCGACGTTGGCCGTGCTCGACCGGTACCTTGCGGCCGCGCGGGCAGAGAATTTCATCCCGTACGCCCCGGCACTGAGCAAATACATCACGGCCGAAGAGGCCAGGACGCGGTGGACGTTTCTGACCCACTGGCGCGAGGGGCGCGGCCACTTCTGGGTCGGGATGGGCCCGTTTCTCCTCCAACGAGTGTCCCCGGTGGAGAAAATCGTGGAGCTGCACAGGTTCAGCCGGTTCCCGGATCCGTCCACGAAATGGGTCCGGTTCGACGAACCGCGGCTCGCGACCGTCACGGCGAGTGGTCCGTCCACCGTGCGCATCGGCGAGATGGCCACCTTTGAGGTCAGGATCACCTTCAAGGGGCGACCCTATGCGGCTGGGGACATCGAAGAGGTGAAGTATCTTCTCTTTGACGCGAAGAGTCAGCTCGTGGCCAACGGCGCGGCACAGCACGCGGGGGAGGCCTGGACGCTGACCTTTGCGCCTGAGGTCACCCGGCGCCTGAGCCCCGGTTCGAGTCGGCTTGAGGTCATCGCGGTATCTCGCGCAGTGAGCATCCCGAGTTTCGCGACGGTGAGCTCGCGCGCTGTCCCTGAGACGCTTGTCCGCATTGTGAGTTACTCCGCCACCCGCCTGGTGGCGCTTTTCCTCACGGTGGTCGTCGGCGTCTACCTCACGATTCTCGTCGCCAACATGGGGGGATATGTGGACGTAATCAAGCGGGCGGAAATCCGTGAGGGGGCGATCTTTCGGGTCCTAGCCGATCCCAAAATGATGAGGCTCCCCTCCGATGAACGGGCCAGGCGCATCGAGGAGATGATTCGGCTCGATGAAGAACGTCTGGGACTGAACCGGCCCTTCATCGCCCGCAGCCTGGTCTACCTGAGGGATGCGCTGGTGCTGCGCCTGGGCTTCGCCGAACGTATGAACAGTGACACGGGCTCGCGGCTGGTCCGCAACATCATCCTGGACCGGCTGCCGGCGACGCTGCTGCTGTTCGTCTCCGCGGAGCTCCTCCTCTTCTTCGCGTCGATCTTCCTGGCCCTCTCGCTTTCGCGGCGATACGGCAGCACGCTGGACCGCGCCGTGATTGCGCTGGCGCCCACGTCGGCCGCTCCGGCCTGGTTCTATGGCATCTTTCTGATCCTGATTTTCGCCGCGCTCCTGCGCCTGTTGCCGTTTGGTGGCATGATCGATGCGCCGCCGCCGCAGCAGCCCGCGGCGTACGTCCTGAGTGTCCTGCGGCACATGGTCCTGCCGATCGCGGCCATTGTGCTGAGTTCGATCTTCATCGCTGTCTACTCCTTGCGCACATTCTTTTTGATCTTCTCCAGCGAGGATTACGTCGAGGTGGCCAAGGCCAAGGGCCTGTCGTCGGGGACGATCGAACGGCGCTATATCCTGCGGCCGACCTTGCCGACGATTCTGACAGGTTTCCTTCTCGGCCTGATCGGTGCCTGGACCGGGGCCATCGTACTGGAAACGGTCTTTAACTGGCCCGGACTCGGACGGGCCCTCTTTCAGGCCATTGGGCTCTTTGACACGCCGGTGATCGTAGGGGCGACGATCATTTACGCGTATCTGCTGGCGATCACGGTCTTTGTCCTCGATATTCTCTACGCCTGGGTCGATCCCCGGGTCAAGGTGGGGCTCGAAGGGCGACGATGAGCAAGACACTGCTTGAGCTGCGCCGCTATCCGTCCGCCGTGGCCGGTCTGGCGATCATCGGTCTGCTGGTGGGGATCTCCATGTACACGGTGATTGCCATTCCGTACCATGACGCCATCCGGCTCTGGCGGGGCGGGGAGCAGCTGTGGCTTGAGAATCCGCGGAATGCCCGTCCTGTCTGGATGAATCTCCTTCCCGGTGTCAATCTCCCGCGCACGCTTGTGGTCAGCAGCGCGAGCGCTCCCCGTCACGAGGAGCCGGTCGGTGGCGGCGTGCGGCGGATCACGATGTCGCTGCCATTCGACTTCTCCTCCCGGGGCTTCCCTCAAGAACTGGCAATCTTCTTCGACGCAGCGTTCGCGACCGCGGCGCCCCACGTGACCGTGGGGTGGCGGCGTCCTGACGGATCGGTCATCCGGCTGACCGAGCTCGCCGTGGAGTCAAAGGGGATCTACCGGATCTCCTCGGATCAGCATTTACAGCAAGAGCTCGGGGGTCGTCCGGAGGTCATGCTCTTCGCCGACCCGAGCGCGCCGCAGCAGCCCCTCCGAGGCAGGTACGAACTGGTCCTCGACGGGTTCCTCTTCGAGGAAGGATCGCGTCTCGAGGCGCGGCTGATCGTGTACGGACAGGTGCACGGGCTCGCAGGAACCGATCACCAACGCCGGGACTTGATGATCGCGCTGCTGTGGGGCACGCCCATCGCCATGGCATTCGGACTGCTGGCGGCGGTCGGGACCAGCGTGAGCACGCTGGTCATCGCGGCCATCGGTGTCTGGTATGGGCGATGGATCGACGGCTTGATCCAACGCGTCACCGAAGTCAACCTGATTCTCCCTGGCCTGCCGATCCTGATCATGATCGGCACGCTCTACTCGCGCAGCATCTGGGTGATCCTGGGCCTGGTGATCATCCTTGGCGTGTTTGGTGGGATCAAAGGCAACCGGGCGCTCTTCCTCCAGATCAAAGAAGCGCCGTACATCGAAGCCGCCCGGGCCTACGGCGCAGGAAACCTGCGGGTGGTCCTGCGGTACATGCTGCCGCGGGTGATTCCGGTCCTGGTGCCGTCATTCGTCACTGCCATCCCCTCGTTCGTGTTCCTGGAGGCCACGCTCGCCGTCCTGGGTTTGGGGGATCCGGCTGTGCCGACATGGGGCAAGGTCCTGGAAGACGCGTACCGCTCGGGGGCGTTGTTCGTGGGATATTACTACTGGGTGCTCGAGCCGGCCGCGCTGCTGATGGTCAGCGGGCTTGGGTTCACCATGTTGGGGTTCGCCCTGGACCGCGTTGTCAATCCGAGGCTCCGCGAGGTGTGATGACCGCAAACGGCCTCTTCTCCATTGATGACCTGCGGCTGTACTTCCGCACACGCAAGGGCCCGGTGCAGGCAGTGGACGGGGTCAGCCTGACCCTGCCTCGGGGGCGGACGGTGGTGATCGTTGGCGAGAGCGGCTGCGGCAAGAGTTCGCTGGCGCGTGCCATCCTGCGTCTCTTGCCCCGAAACGTGGCTCGCTACAGCGGAAGCGTTCGCTTGAATGGTCTGGATGTGATGACGCTCCCGGAAGAACAGTTTCGGCAACAGGTGAGGTGGATCAGGCTGGCCTGGGTTCCTCAAGGCGCCATGAATTCGCTGAATCCAGTGATCCGGATCGGAGACCAGGTGGCGGAACCGTTGCTCGCCCATCGGCGGACGGAGAGCCTGGCGGCCGCCCGCCGGTCTGCTGAGGAGGTCTTCCATCGGGTTGGGGTGCCAGTGGATTTTCTCGACCGCTACCCCTTCGAGCTCAGCGGAGGCATGCGCCAGCGCGCGGCCCTGGCGATGGCCCTGATTACCGTGCCGGATGTGGTGATTCTCGATGAGCCGACGTCGGCGCTGGATGTGCTCACTCAGGCGAACATCATGAACGTGCTGAAGGCGATCAAACGCGAAACACAGACCAGCTTCATCCTCATTACCCACGACATTGCCACCAGTAGTGAACTTGCCGACGACGCCGCGGTGATGTACGCGGGGCAGATGGTCGAGATGAGTCATGCCGACCAATTCTATCGTGAGCCCCTTCATCCGTACTCGCGGGCCCTGATGGCGAGTGTGCCCACGCTGCGGGAAGAAAAACGCCTGGGGTTCATCTCAGGACAGCCTCCCAGCCTGATCGATCCACCGAAGGGCTGCCGCTTCGCCGACCGCTGCCCCGCCCGGTTTCACAAATGCAGCGAAGAACCGCCGTTGTTCAAAGCGCAAGATCGGCTGGTGAAGTGCTGGCTGTACGCGTGAGCGCCGCGATGCCGGACGACGTACTGCTCTCCGTCCGAGACCTGCACACATGGTTCGAACTCCGCCGGTGGGGCTTCGTGCGGGTAGGCTTCGTGCGTGCGGTCGATGGGATCACCTTTGATCTCCGCCGGGGCGAGGCACTGGCGGTGGTGGGGGAGAGCGGGTGTGGGAAGAGCACGCTTGCAAAGACAATCCTGGGTCTGCACCTGCCGACTCGTGGCGAGATCGTCTTTGACGGCAGAACGGTACAGAGTCAGGAGAATCTGCGCTGGTTCCACTCCCGCGTCGGGTACGTGCAGCAGGATCCATACGGGGCCCTGGCGCCGTTCATGAACGTGCAGCGGATCCTTGAGGAACCTCTGGTGATCAACGGGATGGCCGACCGGGACGCGCGCGTGCGACGGATCCGGGGGGTTCTGGAGGAAGTGAAGCTCACCCCCGTCGACGACTTCCTGCCCCGTTATCCGCATATGCTCAGCGGTGGGCAGCAGCAACGTCTCGTGGTGGCCCGGGCGGCGATCCTGGAACCGCAGCTGATCATCGCCGATGAGCCGGTGTCGATGCTCGATGCGTCCGTGCGGGTGGAGATTCTTCAACTTCTGCGCGGGCTGCAAGAACGGTATGGTCTGAGCCTGATCTACATTACGCACGACCTGTCCACCGTTCGCCACTTTTGTGAGCGTGTCTTCGTGATGTACGGAGGAATGATCATCGAGCAGGCGCCTGTGGCGAATCTCCTGCAGAATCCGCGGCATCCCTATACTCAGGCGTTGCTCGCCGCCATTCCCGATCCAGACCCCGAGAATGCCACGCGGTTTCGGGAGGTTCCCCCCGGAGAGCCCCCCAGCCTGCTCCACCCCCCGTCAGGTTGTCGGTTCCATCCTCGGTGCCCTGCGTTCATGCCGGGGACGTGTGACGTCAACATCCCCACAAATTTCGAACCCTCGGCCGGACACCGGGTGGCCTGCTGGCTCTACGATGAGTCCAGACAGGTGGCGGCGAAGGCGCCACCGCGACCATAATGGTACAAACTCGCCTGATCTTCCTAAGACTGATGGCCATGGGATTCGTGATGCTCCTGCTGAGCTGGTTTTTGCTCCTGCTCACGGTGAGCAGACTGATCGCCTCAAGCTTCGTGCTCAGCCTGACAGCGTATGCGGGCTCGGTGGTGGGGCTGGCTATGGGAGTGTATGGCGCACTACAGTATGCGAGCCACGGCGGGCGATAGCATTGCAAACGTATGTTTGGTAATTTGAGGGATTCTTCCTTCTCTGGGGAACTGTAAACGAGGAAGAATCGTACCCATATCGTATACCATAGTGTACTTTGGTGAACTTGGAGGAGATCCCAGCATGGCCACCGACTCCAAGCCGGCTTGGTCCGATATTTTGACGGTGGATCAGGTCGCCGCCTACCTGCAACTGAACCGCCTCACTATCTATCGATACATCCGCCGGGGGCAACTCCGTGCCGCTAAAGTGGGCAAAGCGTATCGCGTCCGCAAGGCGGACGTGGATGTATTCCTGGACAGCCTGCAAATCCGCCCGGCTGCTCGGAGGTCGGTGAGAGCGGTGCGCCCGGAGGCCGCTCCCGGGCCGAGGCCGGCGCCAGTCCCGGCCGTCTCGCGGTCAGATTCCGCAGACCTGCGGGACCGGGAACTGAGTCTTGGCCCGTTGGAGTGGGCGACCCGGGGGCTCCATTGATTGAGAGAAGGGGAGGAGATTGAGATGCGAGTACGCTGGGATTGGCTGTCGCTGCTGCTGGTGATGCTGCTCACGCTGGTGATGTGGCCTGCCGCAGGGGTTCAGGCGCAGCCAACCGCAGGTCGTGACACGGTCGTGATCGGCATCTCCCAGGAGCCAGACTATCTCAACCCGATGTTTGCGGAAATGTCGGCCGCGGCCTCCGTGCAGTCGACCATCTTCACGGCAGATGTGGAACGCGACAGCGCTTGGAAGTTGTTCCCGCAAGGCGTCGAGTACATGCCGAGCCTCAAAGACAATACCTGGAGACTCGACGGCGAGAAGATGACGCTGGTCTGGAAGGTAAAAGCGCGCAACTGGTCGGACGGCAAGCCGGTGACCTGCGGCGACTACGTCTTCGGCCACAGCGTGGCGCGCAATGAGCAGGTTCCCGTGGTGGTGCGTGACCTGACGACCCGCATTGCCAACGTGGTGTGCAGCAGGGGCGCGGAGGGACTGGACATCACGGTGAACTGGAAGGACAGGTATGCGTTCGCCAACATCAGTGTCACGCAGTACGGGGCAACGCCCCGCCACGCTCTGGAACGCTACTACCGGGATAACCCCGCCAAGCTGAACGAGGCCCCGTACGGCAATGATCCCAAGTTCACGGTTGGCGACGGCGCCTATCGCCTCGTCGAATGGCGCAAGGGCTCATCGTTGACGGTGGAAGCGGTGCCGAACCATGCGATTTTTGGCACCCCACGAGTCAAGCGCATCACCTGGCGATTTGTTCCCGACACCAACGCGCTTGTCGCCAACATGCTCTCCGGAGCGATCGATGTCGTCGCGACCATCGGCATTACGTTTGACCAGGCCGTGCAGCTCGACAAGCAGGCGGCCGGCCGGTTCAAAGTGTACTTCGAGCCCGCGCTGACCTGGGAGCACATCGACCTCAACTTCGATAACCCGCTGTTGCAGGATGTGCGCGTGCGCCGCGCCCTGGCCCACGGCATCAACCGCGAGGCCATCTCGCAGCAGCTGTTTGAGGGCCGGCAGCCAGTATCCAACACGTACCTGCCTGCGCGACACCCCGGCTATACCGACGCTGTTCAGAAGTATCCCTACGATCCGGCGCGAGCTCGCGCGCTGCTGCAGGAGGCAGGATTCACGCCGGGTCCGGACGGCATTCTGCGCAACGCCGCCGGGCAGCGACTCTCATTGGAGCTCAACACCACCGCCGGAAACCGCATCCGGGAACAGGTCGAGCAAATCATCCAGCAAAACCTGAAGGACATCGGCATCGAGATTACGATTCAGAACTTTCCGGCTCGAGTGTACTTTGGCGAGATCACGAATCAACGGAAGTACAAGGCACTGGCGATGTACGCCTGGACCATCGCCCCGACGTCGGACTGTGCTGAGCTCTACACATCCGAAAGCATCCCGAACGAAAAGAACGGGTGGGCCGGTCAGAACTACCCGGGCTACAAGAATGCAGACATGGACAAAACCTGCAAGGCTGCCAGAGCCGAGGTCGACGAGGCCAAGCGGATCCAACTGCTGAACGAGAGCGCGCAGATCTTTGCCCGGGATCTGCCCGCATTGCCACTCTATAATCGGGCGTCGGTGTCGGCCGCGAAACCCGGGTTGCAGAACTACTTGCCGGTGCAGCTGAGTGGCACCTACGAGACGTGGAACGCAAGCAAGTGGTACTGGCAGTAGGAGCCAAATCTCTTTCGTGGAGGAGGAATGAGATGCGAGTGCGCTGGCAGTGGCTCTCCTTCCCGCTGGTGACGCTGCTGACGCTCACGATCTGGCCTGCCGCCAGGGTCCAGGCGCAGCCGGCCGCCGGTCGTGACACAGTCGTGATCGGCATGGCTCAGGAGCCCGATTACCTCAACCCACTCTTTTCCGAGATGGCCGCAGCGGTGAGCGTGAACTGGACGATCTTCACCCGCGACGTGCAGCGCGACAACACCTGGAAAAACTTCCCGCAAGGCGTTGAGTACTTGCCGACCCTCAAGGACGGCACCTGGAAGCTTGATGGGGACAAGATGTCGCTGATTTGGAAGGTGAAGGCGCGCAACTGGTCGGACGGGAAGCCCGTAACCTGCGGCGACTACGTCTTCAGCTACAGCGTGGCCCGCAACGTGCAGGTGCCCGTGGTGACGCGTGACGTGACCAACCGGATCGCCAACGTCCTGTGCATGAAAGGCGCGGACGGACTGGACATCACGGTCAACTGGAAGGAGCGCTACGCGTACGCGAACACGAGTCTCACGGAATACAGCGCGCTGCCCCGCCACGCCCTGGAACGCTACTATCGAGACAATCCGTCCAAGCTCAACGAGTCCCCGTACGGGAACGATCCGAAGTTCACCGTCAGCGACGGCGCGTATAAGCTCGTGGAATGGCGGAAGGGCTCGTCGATGACGGTTGAGTCGGTCGGGACTCACCCGATCTTCGGCGCCCCGCAGGTCAAACGCATTACCTGGCGGTTCATTCCCGACACGAACGCGCTGGTCGCCAACATGCTCTCCGGTGCGATTGATGCCATCGGGACGATTGGCATCTCCTTTGACCAGGCCACGCAGCTGGACAAGCAGGCCGGCGGCCGGTTCAAGGTGCTGTTCGAGCCGGGGCTGATCTGGGAGCACATCGACCTCAACTTCGACAACCCACTGCTGCAAGACGTGCGGGTCCGCCGCGCCCTCGCCCATGGCATCAATCGGGACGCGATCTCCCAGCAGCTCTTTGAGGGAAAGCAGCCGGTGTCCCACACCTACCTGCCGCCGCGGCACCCCGGGTACACGGACGCGGTGCAGAAGTATCCGTTTGATCCCGCCCGGGCCCGGGCCCTGCTCCAGGAAGCCGGATTCACGCCCGGCTCTGACGGCATCCTCCGTAACGCCGCTGGGCAGCGGCTGTCGCTGGAACTCAACACCACCGCGGGCAACCGCGTGCGGGAACAGGTCGAGCAGATCATCCAGCAGAACTTGAAGGAGATCGGCATCGAAATCACCATCCAGAACTTCCCCGCCCGCGTGTACTTCGGCGAGATTACCAACCAGCGCAAATTCAAAGCACTGGCGATGTATGCGTGGGTCATGTCGCCCATCTCCGATTGTGACCAGCTGTACACCGCCGACGGCATCCCGAACGACGCCAACGGGTGGGCCGGTCAGAACTACCCCGGCTACAAGAACGCCGACATGGACAAGACCTGTAAAGCAGCCAGCCACGAGGTCGACGAGGCCAGGCGGAACAAGTTGCTGAATGACAGCACGGTCATCTTTTCACGCGACCTGCCAGCGCTCCCGCTGTACGTCCGCGCCTCGGTTGCGGCCGTGAAAAACGGGTTGCAGAACTTCACGGCGTTGCAGCTCAGCCAGGCGTACGAGACGTGGAACGCGAGCAAGTGGTACTGGCAGTAGGCGGCTGACGGCCTCCGGAAGGAGGAGAGCGTGCAACGGTATATCTTCCGCCGGCTGCTACAGATGATCCCCATCGCCCTGGGGATCTCCGTGTTGATGTTTGCCCTCTTGACACTCGCCCCGGGCGATCCGGTCGACCTGCTCATCTCCTCTGACCCACGCGTGAAGCCCGAAGACGTGGTCCGGTTGAAACACCTCTACGGACTGGATCAGCCCATCCACATCCGATACCTGAAGTGGTTGGGTCGGACGGTACAAGGCGACCTGGGTTTCTCGCGCACGTACAAGGAGCCGGTCACTGAGTTGATGCGGGATCGCATCGGGAACAGCCTCTGGCTCACGGTGACGGCCTTCGTCCTGGCGGTGGGGGTGGCGGTGCCGGTGGGGATTTACTCCGCCCTGCACCAGTATTCGTTCCTGGATTATGCGGCCACGACCTTCACCTTCTTTGGCGTGTCCATTCCGGTGTTCTGGTTCGGCATCATGGCGATCTACTTATTTGCTGTTTGGCATCCATGGACCCAGATCCCGGGCCTGGCGTGGGTGCTGCTGCCGCCCGGCGGCATCAGCACCCCGGGCGTCGGCGAGGGCCTACCGTTTCTCCTCGACCGCCTGCGGTACATGATCCTGCCGTCGATTGTCCTGGCGCTGCTGTCGATGGCATCCTATACCCGCTACACGCGGTCCAGCATGCTGGAGGTGGTGCGGCAGGATTATGTGCGTACCGCACGGGCCAAGGGACTGGCCGAAGGTGTGGTGATCAACAAGCACGCCCTGCGCAACGCCCTCATTCCCCTGATCACGATCATGGCCCTGTCCATCTCCGGCCTCTTCGCGGGTGCACCGATCACCGAAACGGTGTTTGCCTGGCCGGGGGTCGGGCGTCTCCTGGTGGACTCCGTCATCGGGGGGGATTACGTGGCGGCGCAGGCGGTGCTCATGTTTCTGGCCGTGCTGGTGCTGATCTTCAACCTGATGGCCGACATCGGATACGCATTCCTGGATCCACGCATCAAGTATGACTAGTCTCCCCGGGCTTCCCAGTCTGTCCAGTCTGCCATCACCTTGGCAGTTACAGGAGGACTGAGGATGGTCCGCAACGCGGTCACAGTGCCCGCGCTCACCGTAGCCGCACCGGTTACGCAGGCCGGAGAGGGCTACTGGCAGATCGCCTGGCGGCGCTTGCGGCGACACCGGCTGGCGATGGGCGGCCTGCTGATCATTGCGCTATTGGTCGCCACAGCGGTGTTTGCTCCGTGGATTGCGCCGTATAAGTTCGAGCAGATCGACCTGTTGAACCGGTTTGGCAAACCGCTGGCGCCCCGCCATCTGCTGGGGACCGACGACCTGGGGCACGACGTCCTGACCCGCCTCCTCTTCGCCGGACGCGTCTCCCTGCTGGTGGGGTTTGCCGCCGCGCTGTCAGCCATCGCGCTGGGCACGCTGGTCGGCGTGGTGGCGGGGTTCTACACCGGGCTGGTCGACAATGCCCTGATGCGTCTGACCGACATCATCCTGACGCTGCCCATATTTGGGGTGCTGTTGTTGTTGGGCCGGTATTTCGGTGGAGGCATCGTGCCCATCGTGGCGATCATCGGATTATTCGGGTGGACGACGGCGGCTCGCCTGGTGCGCGGAGAGATCCTGCGCCTGCGGACTCAGGACTTCGCCGACGCGGCCCGCGCGCTGGGCGCCAGCCAGTCGCGCATCATTTTCCGGCATCTGCTGCCCAACGCCCTGGCGCCGATTATCGTGGCTGCCACGCTCGACGTGGGCGGGGCCATCCTCATTGAGGCGGCGCTCTCGTACTTTGGGGTCGGCATTCAGCCCCCGACCCCGTCGTGGGGCAACATGCTCCAAAACGCGCAAAGCTACATGTGGACGTCGCCATGGCTCGCGTTCTGGCCGGGGGCGATGATCTTCCTGACGGTGCTGTGCTTCAACTTTTTCGGCGACGGGTTGCGGGACGCGCTCGACCCGCGTTTAAGGTTGTGAGCACCTCTCACCCCTCTCCGCGGGGAGAGGGTAGGGTGAGGGGTGGAGCAATATTGACGACCGGAGGTGTGGCGATGAAGACGACCGACGTCAGACGGAGCCTCGTGACCGCAGGACTGGTGGCGGCGCTCCTGGCCACGTGGCCGGCCCCCGCATTCCCGCAGGGCAAGCGCGGTGGGGTGATCACGTTCGCGCTGTACCAGGAGCCGGAGACGCTGAATCCCTATATTGCCACGCAGACGGCGTCCAGCGAAGTGGAGGTGTTCGTCGTCGAGGGGTTCTTAGGCAGGAGCCCTGAAGGCGAGTATACGCCTCGCCTGGCCACAGAAGTGCCCTCCCGGCAAAACGGCGGGGTCTCGGCCGACGGGAGGACGATTACCTACCACCTCAAGCCGGGCCTGAAGTGGTCGGATGGACAGCCGGTCACCTGTGAAGATGTGCGCTTCACCTGGCAGGCGATCGTCCACCCGCAAAGTGGGGCCGTGAGTACGACCGGGTACCGGGAAATCGATGGAGTCGACTGTCCGAGCCCTGCCACCGCCGTCATCAGGTACAAGACGTTTTATGCACCATTCTTGAGCCGATTCACCGCAATCATGCCCAAACACGCCACGGGGGACCCGGCGGAGATGCCACGCTGGGCGTATAACCGGAAACTCGTTGGGACTGGTCCGTTCACCATGCTGGAGTGGGTCTCGGGCGACCACATCACGCTGATTCCGAACCGATACTATCGGCAGGCGGGCAGGCCCCGCCTTGATGGGGTAATCGTGCGGATTACGCCCAGCCGCGAGGTGGGCAAGCAGTTGATCAAGACCGGCGAAGTGGACGTTCTCTGGGATCTCACAGAGGCCGATGTGCCCGAGTTGCGCACCGCCTCCGGCGTCGTCGTCAGCTCCGAGCCCAGTCCGTACGCGGAGCGCCTGGTGGTCAATTTCGCGGATCCGGCCCTCGACGGCCCGCTGCCGGACGCCGTCGAGAAAAACCCGCACCCCATCCTGGGTGACCCGCGTGTCCGTGAGGCCATCGAACTGGGGATCAACAAGAAGGAAATTATCGACAAGCTCCTATTCGGGCTCGCCGACATGGGGACCAACGAGCTGCACATCGGTTGGGCGAAGTGCGCGACGCGGCCCAGTGAGTACGATCCGGCTCGCGCCCGGCAACTGCTGGATCAAGCGGGGTGGAAGGTGGGTGCGGATGGCATTCGGGTGGCGCAGGGAGCCAAGTATGCAAAGGACGGCACCCGCCTGCGGCTCAAGCTACAGACGACAACGGGGAACAAGCTGCGCGAGCAGGTCGAGCAGTTGCTCATCGACTACATGAAGCAGATCGGGCTGGAGTTCTTCATCGAGAATGTGCCGTCGCCGGTGCTGTTTGGATCTTGGGCCAGCGGTGCGTTTCGCAAACACGGGCACTTCGATGTCGTGATGTATACGACCAACCCTGACGTGGACCCGCAATCGCAGATGGAAGGCTACTTCGCCTCGTGGAGCATGCCCAGCGCTGCCAACAACGGCGCCGGGTTCAACTACGCCCGCTGGGCCAGCAAGACTGCGGATGACGCCATCAAGCTGGCGGGCAGCAGCCCTGACCTCACTGTGCGGAAGAAAGCCTACTGCACGGCGGTGAATGAGATCGTCAAAGACCGGCCGCACATCTATCTGTATTCACGGAACAACATCCATGCCTATCGCGACCGGCTGGTGGGCTGGGTGGGAAACGTCTGGGACAACCTGGGTTGGAACGCGGAGGACTGGTCGCTGCGCTAGGGGTGGTCTGATGGGAGCATACGTGCTCCGGCGTCTGCTGCAGGCCGTGCCGCTGCTGTGGCTCATCAGCGTGATGGTGTTTCTACTGCTGCACGTCATTCCTGGTGGTCCCATGGCCGCGTATGAGAACAATCCCGATATGACGGCCGAGGATCAGCAGCGTCTCGAGCACGACCTCGGACTGGATGTGCCGCTGCACGTCCAGTACGTGCGCTGGCTGGCGGCGTTGCTGCACGGTGACTGGGGATACTCCCTGGCCTCCAAGCGGCCGGTCCTGGTGGAGATTGGTGACCGGCTGCCCAACACGGTCTATCTGATAGGGGTGGCAACCCTCGTTACGCTGGTCCTGGCCGTGCCCATCGGTATCTTTTCGGCGCTGCGCCAGTATTCGACGCTGGACCATGTGGTCACCACCGTGGCGTTCATGGGCCATTCCATCCCGATCTTCTGGTTCGGGCTCATCTTGATCATCGTGTTCCATGTGACGCTGCGGAACCCATGGACCGGCGCGCCGCTGTTTCCCGGCGGAGGGATGTACACTCTGGGCATGCCGTTCTCGCTCCTGGATCGCATCTACCATCTGGCGCTGCCGGTGGGGATGCTGGCAGTCGCGAATGCGGCGACCTACACCCGGTACACCCGGGCGAGCATGCTCGAGGTGATCGGGCAGGATTTCATCCGCACGGCCCGCGCCAAGGGCACGCCCGAGCCCCGGGTGATCTGGAAGCATGGCTTGAAGAACGCGGCCTCGCCGGTAGTCACGATCCTGGCCCTCGATCTCCCCGCGCTGTTCGCCGGCGCGGTCTTCACAGAAACGATGTTTTCCTGGCCCGGCATGGGCCGGCTCTTCATTGAATCGGCGTTCCGGGTCGACTACGCGCTGCTGATGGCGATCATCATGGTGACCGCGACGCTCACGGTCGCCTTCAACCTGCTGGCCGATGTGGCGTATGCATATCTCGACCCTCGGATCCGATATGGATGACGGGGTTCGGGGTTCGGGGTTCGGGGTTCGGTGCTCGACAAACTGCGAATGGAGTTGTGGAACACGCACCGCAGCTGGAGCGGCGTGCGGCGGACCGGCATTCCCGAACCCCGAACACCAGACACCGAACCCCGTTGGTCGGCTTCTGGGGGCTGGCCTGGTGGCGGTTCGCGCGTCACCGCATGGCAGTGGTCGGGCTGCTCGTGGTGGCCGTGCTCGGGGCCGCGTCGGCATTAGCGCCCTGGGTGTCGCCCTACGATCCCGACAAGCCGCAGCTGCAACTTCAGCTGGGGGCACCGTCGCTGGTGCACCCGATGGGCACCGACGACCTGGGGCGTGATCTCCTCACCCGGATCATGTACGGAGGCCGGATCTCGTTGAGCATCGGCATCCTGGCCATGGCGCTGGCGGTGCTGCTGGGCACCGCCGTGGGAGCCCTCGCCGGATATTACGGCGGAGCCACCGATA
>VBAI01000230.1 GCA_005882295.1 Candidatus Segetimicrobium genomatis
CACCGGGGGAATCCCTGTCAGGAGCGCGAGCGCGACACCGGCCAGGGCCACGTGAGCCAGCGTGTCGGCAATCAGGCTGAGCCTGCGCAGCACCAGGAACACGCCGATCGTCGGGGCGATGGTGCCGATCATCAGCCCTGCGGCCAGCGCGCGTACCATGAAACTGTACTGAAAGATCTCGGGCATTTGCTTGATCCCACCGCGTCTACCTGGTCTACTTGGTCTCCTTGGTCTACTTAGTCTCCATGATCCATTTAGTTTTCTACCGGAGTCGGACCAAGAAGACCAAGTAGACTAAGTAGACCAAGCAGACGTAGTTTCCTAGTGGTGATGCGCCACCACCAGGCTCTCCGCGCGGTAGAGCTGAGCCAGTGCCCCGGAGCGCATGGCCTCCTCCGGGCTGCCGTGAAACACCAGCCGGCGGTTGAGGCACGCCAGGTGGGTGACCTCCCCCGCCACGACACTGACGTCGTGGGACACCAGCACCAGCGTCGTCCCGAACTCGCGGTTCAACCGGCGCAGCAGACTGTAGAACTGCTCCTGCGCATCCACGTCTACTCCGACGGTGGGTTCGTCGAGCAGAAGCAACTCCGGGCGGCTGGCCAGCGCCCGCGCGATGAAGACCCGTTGTTGCTGCCCGGCCGACAGCCGGCCGATGGGGCGGGCCCGGAGCTCCAGCATGCCCACGGTTTCCAACGCGTCCTCGGCTGCCGCGCGGTCGCGCTCACCGAATCTGCGCCCCATTCCCGCGACGCCGGATCGCCCGCTGAGCACCACCTCCAACACACTTGCGGGGAACCGGGCGTCGAACGCGGTCGCCTTTTGCGGGACATAGCCGATCCGCGCCCATTCCCGAAAGACCCGCACGCCTGAGCCAAACAGTGTGATCTGGCCAGATGCCGGCCGCAGCAGCCCAAGGAGCACTTTCAGGAGTGTTGTTTTCCCTGACCCATTCGGACCAATGATGCCCAGGAAGTCCCCGCGACCGATGCGCAGGCTGACCTCGTCGAGCACGCGCTCGCTCCCGTGGTCGAAGCTGACGTGCTCCAGCTCGACCACTGGATCGCCGCTAGTGACAGTCGAGCCCGTCGGCAAGATGATTGAGGTTTTCATGCATCACCGAAAAATAGTTCCGGCCCTGACGCAGCTCTTCGCTCGTCAGTCCTTCGAGTGGATCGAGTGCCAGGACCCGCGCGCCCACTTCGCGTGCCAGCGTCTCGGCCACCTTCGGGCTTACCAGGGTCTCATAATACACGACCTTGATATGATGCGCTCTGGCCAGATGCACAAGCTCACGCAGCCGGGCGGGCGCTGGCTCGGCCTCGGGTGACAGCCCGCTGATGGGCAGCTGCACCAGCCCATAACGGCGTGCCAGGTATCCGAACGCCGCATGGGTAGTGATGAATTCCTTCTGGCGACAGCTTCGCAGCCTCGCAGCAAACTCGTTGTGCAGCGTGAGCAGCTGTTCCCGCAAGGACGAGGCGCGCGCCTGGTAACTCTCGCTGCCCTGTGGGTCAGCCTCCTGGAGTCCCCCGGCGACATTGGTCACCATCCGAGCCGCGAGCTGTGGATCCAACCACACGTGAGGGTCGAAGCGTGCGGGAGGCTCACCTTGGGCGCCACCCTCCTGCTCGTCGATCCCCTTGGCCAGGGGCAATCCATCACTGGCGTTCACGATGATCCCACGCGCCGGGAACTCCGGCCGGAGTTTTTCGAGCCACGTTTCAAGTCCCGCCCCATTGTAAATAACCACCCGGGCTGCGTGCAGCGCCGTGATGTCCTGCGGGCGGGGCTCATAGTCATGCGGTTCCGCCCCCGGCGGCACCAGCGTCCGCACCTGGATACGGTCGCCGCCGACTCGCTGGGCGAACTCCTGCAAGGGGTAGAATGTCACCACCACCGGCAGGGTTCCCTCCGCGCGCGGAGTCCCTGCACAGCCCAACGCGGCAATGACCGCGCCGGCCGCCACCAGCGGTCGCCAGAGGCGACCCACGCGCTCATCGTGCCTCATGCCGGCCCCCCGATGGTTGGCAGTCTTCACAGTATCCGAAGAGTTCGAGCCGGTGGGCAGTCACCCTGAATCCCCGGCGCAGGCCGGCCGACTGCAGGCGTCCAAGCGCGCATGCCTCGAGTCTGGCGATCGAACCACACGACAGGCAGACCAGGTGGTGATGATGCCGGCCGTCGTCACGCAGCTCGTACCGGACGCGGCCGTCGTCCAGCTGCACGGTCTGGGCCAGCCCTTCCCGCACCAGCGCGGCAAGCGTGCGGTAGACGGTGACCAGACCGAGACGCGGGTAGATGCGTCGTGCCCGGGCGTGGACATCCTCCGCGCCGCAGGCGCAGCCCATCATGGCCAGCGCGCGCAGCACCGCCCTCCGCTGCGCCGTGATCCGATGTCCGGCGCTCCGCAGGCTGCGGAGCCGTCCCTCAAACCGGCGTTCGGCCGCCGATCCGTCCCGCACCATGAGGCGCCCTCCAAATGAAAATGATTTTCATTATCTCTCCGCCCTACTCTACGGGGCGCACCCACTCCATGTCAAGGGAACGCACAGTCCCAGTTGCATCAGGTTGCATTCTGAGACGATTCCCGGCGGCAAGCAGGGCCGACTTCCATGATCTAATCCGGGTGGGGCGGGTGGAGGAGCTGCAGAGCGACTGGAGCTGAGAGGCGCCGTCAGGCGACGGCGATGTTGTTGCCGCCGCGGCGCTTGACGCGGTACATCGCCCGATCCGCGGCCTCCAGCAGTCCGTGCGACGTCAGGCCGCGGTCGGGAAACGCTGCCAGTCCTGCGCTGAGCGTGAGGCCGAGACGCCGCAGGGTGGAATCGCCGGCGACAGCCCGCTGGACGCGTTCGACGACGACCTGCGCTCCCATGATCGTCGTCTGGGGCATGACGATGACAAATTCGTCTCCCCCGTACCGCGCCAGCGCGTCCGTGGCGCGGCAGACACGGCGCAGGATCGCTGCGGTCCGGCTGAGCGCGGAGTCGCCCTCCAGGTGCCCGAACCGGTCGTTAATCCGCTTGAAGTGGTCAATCTCGAGTTCCACGATGACACAAGGAATCCCGTGCATCGCCATGCGATCGACCTGCGCGTCGAGAACCTCCCGCAACGCGCGCCGGTTGAGGAGCCCCGTCAGCGCATCGGTTTGCGCCTCGCGGAAGATCTCACGCACCTGGCCGCGCAACGCCGCGCTGACGAACGCCACCAGAAAGAACATCGCGATGTAACTGAATAGACATCGCGACCACGGCGGGTGTAATCCCGTATGTCAGGCGCAAAACCGCCCGGTGAGCCAGCGCGTGGTTATCAGAGGCGGAGATCCAGGTGCCGAGTGAAGGAGACGGACTTGCCCGCTGAACCATCCTCTTGCCAGCGCCGGATACCTTCCGCCGCGGCAGAGGTTCAGCCATCGAGTCCCTCAATTGTTGTCAACGATCCCCTCTAAAATTTTCCCCCCTCAGGCGGCTGGCTCAACCGGTGGGCATCGGCCGCGTGTGCCAGCGGGAAGTCGCGGTCGATACGCAGGCGCAGCGCACCGGAACGCACCCAGGACAGCACGTCTCCGGCCCGCGCCAGTAACTCCTCCCGCGTGTGGATATGGTGGTGCAGGGTGGGCCTAGTGAGAAACAGCGAGCCCTTCGCATTCAGAACCTGCGGATCGACAGGAGGGACGGGGCCGCTGGACTGACCGTAAAGCACCATCATGCCACGCCGCGCCAGGCACCCCAGACTCTTCTCAAAGGTGTCCTTCCCGACGGAGTC
>VBAI01000008.1 GCA_005882295.1 Candidatus Segetimicrobium genomatis
GGCCGATGTTGTCACATCTTCGTGAATGCGTGGCGGCAGACACGGTCGTCTGGGATGCCGATACTGGGCGTCGATGGACTGTAGGCCAGCTTGCAAAGAGGAATGCCTGGCCGCGCCTGCTCTCATTGAATACTCACGGGAGACTTGTCCCCGTCCGACCCGCGAATGTGTTCGAGAAGGGTGAAAATGTGGTTTTCGAAGTTAGAACCTGCACAGGCCGGCGGCTTCGGGCAACTGCGAATCATCCTGTCCTTACGGCGCAGGGGTGGATGAAGCTCGCCGATCTGACTCCGGGTGCGCAGGTCGCTGCTGCACGTCTCCAAGATCCCGCAAGCGTGGGGCTTGCTCGGGCCTGGCCTCGCTCCGCGGACTCGGCCGGGCGACACAACCAGCGGCTCGCGTTCGGGGGACCGCCCCGAACTCGCCCGGAGGTTGCGCTCGCGTTGGTCTGGCGGGGAGCGGAGGCCGATTGGCGCGCATCGTCCGGGCTCAGACACCGGGGCGGACCACTCCCCCTCCGCTCGCCGGGTGGGTACCCCGCTCGGCCTTCGACGCTGCGCTCGGCTCAGGCCCTTCGCCAGCCCCCGCACGACTTGGACACGAGCGCACTGGAGCAGGCTACCGGGGACATTCTATGGGACCTGGTCGTTGAAATTGTCCCGTGTGGACGCGACACGGTTTACGATCTCGTTATGCCTGGCACGCACAACTTTGTCGCAAATGGGCTTGTTGTCCATAATTCGGGGGAGCTGGAGCAAGTAGCCGATCTCGTCCTCTTCATCTACCGGGAGGACTACTATAACCCGGAGACCGAAAAAAAGAACATCGCCGAGATCATGATTGCCAAGCACCGTAACGGGCCGATCGGCACCGTCGAGCTGTTCTTCCACAGGGAACACAGCAGGTTCGCCAACCTCGAGCGCCGCCGGGCCTAGCCAGCGCAGATGCCCGATTGTGGGGCGAAGAAGGATAGCGCCGTGTGAGTAGTTTCTTTGCGCTCCTCTCTGCCGTCTTCTTCGCTGGCGAAGCGGTGTGCGTTCGTCTCAGTCTGCGCGGTTCGACCGCGGCGACGGCGACCGTGCTGTCGATTGGCACGAACATCACCGCGCTGTGGGTCGTCGCGGCTGCGCGGGGATCTCTGCAGCATCTGCTCACGTCCGCCTCGCTGGTGTTTCTGATGGCGGGAGCGTTCGCGCCGGCGCTGGCACGGCTGACCTATTATCAGAGCATTAACCTCATCGGCGTGGCCCGGGCCACGGTATTCAGCAGCACCACCCCGCTCTTTGCGGCGATCCTGGCAGTCCCCGTACTGGGCGAGCGCCTGAGTTGGCCGGTTGGCGCGGGCACCGTGCTCGTCGTCGCCGGCGTGGCGCTGGCGATCCGGCCGGAGGCGGAACCGCCGTCCACTCGCAGCACCGGAGGCCGCCTCACCACCGGCGCACTGCTGGCTCTGAACACGGCCGTGATGGCCAGCGTGTCGTTCATGCTGCGAAAGATCGGGCTGCGGCTGCTTCCGGATCCCGTGCTCGGCGCCGCCCTGACGGTGACGGGCTCCCTGGTCGTGCTTGTGCCGTACATCGCGGCGCGCTGGAAACACGAGCCGTTGCGCGCGAGCCGCGGCAGCCTGGTGTGGCTGATTGCCAGTGGGTTGTTGACGACGGGTGGGTTCCTCGCCTACTACCTGGCGCTCAGCCTGGGCGACGTGGTGGTGGTCACCCCGCTCAGCAACACGACGCCGCTGTTTGCGGTGGCGCTGCTCTCCGCCTTCCGGCAGGTGGAGCGAGTGACCGCGCCGATTGTCATCGGTTCGGTCCTTGCGGTCGCCGGCGTGCTCCTCGTCGTGGGCGGCTAGTACCCGACCGCGCGTCGTTCAGTCCCCGATGCGCGCCAGCTCCTCTGCCACGGCATCCATCAGCGGGGCGAGCGTGTCGTAGTCGAAGCGGAATCTTGCGCCGGCTGCTTCGAAGAGTTGGGGAAGCGGTTTGGAACCTCCCAGCCAGAGCGCCTGCCAGTACCGTTCCACGGCTTCGCGGTGGTTGACGCGGCTGCGCGTCCAGATCTGTAGGGCGCCGGTCTCGGCGATGCCGTACTCAATGTAGTAGAAGGGACTGAGGAACAGATGGAGCTGGCGGTGCCACGCGCATGCCAGCGCTTCCTCATAGCCGCGCCAGTCTACCACGGTGGCAAAGCGCCTGAACACTTGCCCCCAGGCCTCCCGGCGCTGGGCCCGCGTGTGCGTCGGGTGCGTATACACCCAGTGTTGGAACGCGTCGATCGTGGCCACCCACGGCAGGATGGTCACGGCATCTTCCAGCGTGGCGCGGAACGAGCGTTTGTAGTCATCCGGGTTTTTGTAGAACACGTCCAGGTGCGGCGCGGCGAGCAGCTCCATGCCCATCGAGGCCACCTCCGCAAATTCGATGGGCGCGTTGCGGTAGTGGATGAGCTGTTGCTCGCGCGAGGCCAGCTGGTGGAAGGCGTGGCCGCCTTCGTGGAGCATGGTGCGCACGTCGTCGTCGCGGCCGACGGCGTTGGCGAAGATGAATGGCCAGCGCCGCTCGTGCAGGGTGCTCTGGTAGCCTCCCGGGGCCTTGCCCTTGCGGCTGTCCAGATCCAGGAGTCGCTCCTCCCACATGAAGCGGAACTGATCACCCAGGGCGGGATCGACCCGGCGGAAGACCTCTTCGATGCCCGTAACCAGGTCGTCGATGCTGGCAAAGGGCCGTAGCGGGGGGCGGCGCCTGGGGTCGACCAGGGTATCCCACGGCCGGAGCGTGTCCACGCCCAGCTTCCGGCGGCGTTCTTCGAGAATGGTCCGGACCAGGGGAACGGCGGCGCGCTCCACGCCCGCATGGAACTGCAGGCAGTCCTCGGTCGTGTAGTCAAACCGCCGGCGCCGCTTGAAGGCGTAGTCGCGGTAGTTCCCGAAACCGGCATTGCGGGCGATCTGGGTGCGCAATGCCACCATCCTGTCGAAGAGATCTTCCAGTGCGTCCTTGTCCCGCAGCCGCCGGGCGGTGAGGAGTTCCCAGACTTGCTGGCGCAGGCTGCGGTCGGGCTCTTCCAGAAACTTGGCGGCCTGCTGCAGGGTCATCTCCTCGCCACGATAGACGATCGTCATCGCGCCGGTGAGCTTTTGGTAGTCCTTCATCAACAGCGCGTCCTGTGTCTCCAGGGGAATGTTCTCCTCACGGAACAGCGATACGTTGTTCTCCACGATGCGGTCCAGGACGCCGTACCGGTCCGCGGGCAGGCCTCGCCGGTGCGGGTTTTCCAGATAGGCGAGTTCCAGCGCGTGCCAGTACGACTTGGTCTTGGGGTCGATCTGCTCGATGAACTCCTGATAGGCCGCCTCCCGCACTGGATCGTCTGTCTGCACGGTCATCGCAATGTATCGCCGCGTGCGCTCTTCGGCGATGGCGGCGGACAGTTCGGAGCAGTCCACCAGCCACCGTTCCAGCTCGTCCGCGGAGTTGATGGACCGGTCCCGCAACCGTGTGAACAACGGTTCGATCTGCGCCCACTCGCCCATGGTCGCGCCTGTGGGGACGAACCGGCGCGGAAACGGACGGCGCGGGTCAACCTGCATCAGTTTGTGCACGGGATAACTCCTCTCACGACTGCTCCTGCGCGATGCCCATCAGGTGAAAGCCGCTGTCCACCAAGATGACGTTTCCGGTCACGGCGCGCGACAGGTCGCTGGCCAGGAACACCGCCACGTCCCCCACATCCTCCTGCGTGACGTTCCGGCGCAGCGGGGCGACCTGTTCGGTGAGGTCCCGGAGTTTGGTCAGCCCTTTCACCGCGCTGCCGGCCAGGGTCTTGATGGGTCCGGCCGAGATGGCATTCACCCGCACCTGACCGGGCCCCAGTTCGCTGGCCAGGTAGCGGACCTCGGTTTCCAGCGCCGCTTTGGCCACCGCCATGACGTTGTAGCCGGGGACCACCCGGGCCACGGCGTTGTAGGTCAGGGTGACAATGCTTCCCCCACCGTCACCCATCACCCCCGCCGCGGCGTGTGCGACGGCGATGAGCGAGTACGCGCTGATGTCCAGGGCCAGGGCGTAGCCGCTGCGCGAGATTTCGTGGAACGGCCGGGAGAGGTCGTCGCGGTTGGCGAACGCGATGCAGTGCGCGACGGCATCCAGCCGGCCCCAGCGGTCCCGCAGCCCTTCGAACACGCCGCGGAGATGCTCGTCGTTCTGCACGTCGCACCGGAACGTCGGAAAGGCACTCGGTCCGCCGATCGTCTCCAGCAGTTCGTCCAGATTTTCTTTCAAGCGATCGTTCTGGTACGTGAACGCCAGCTCGGCGCCCTCGCGGTGGAAGGCGCTGGCGATTCCCCAGGCGATGCTGCGCTGGTTGGCCACTCCCATGATCAGCGCCCGCTTGCCCTTAAGGAGCACGGGATTCCTCCTGCTCAGACGTGTGCACGTACCGAATGAGGCCGGTCACGCTCTGCCAGACCGGCATGATCAGTTCATACCGGGCGCTTGCGCCCGGACCATCCCGGAGTTCGATCTCCCGCAGGGTCTCCGCGCGCAGCCGCCCGGTGATGGCGTCTTCGGACTCGCCGGCGGCCAGCCCTTCTCGCACCAGCTGGAGGTTTCTCTGCAGGCGGGCTTCCAGTTGCGCCAGGAGGTCGGCCACCCAGGTGTGCGGGCCGAAGTGGGTGAGCAGCAACCGCCTGGGGCGCAGGGCGCGCAGCCGCGCCAGCGATCGGTCCCATGCCCGCAGGTCCAGCTGCGGAGGCGGCGTCGGCGCCCGGACGTATCGCGAGCCCGGCAGGGCGACCCCGGCAACGTCGCCGGTGAACAAGTCGGCGGATGCCGGATCCCAGAAGGCATGATGGTGGTTGGCATGACCGGGCGTGTCCAGCGCGACGAGCTGCCGCGATCCCAGCAGCACGCTCTCGCCGTCCTGGAGCACCTTCACCTGTCCTTCGGGGACCGGCGCAACGTCCCCGAACAACCGCTGCAGGGCGTCGCCGTATAATCGCCCGGCGCTGGCCACGAGGCGCGCCGGATCGATCAAGTGCGGCGCGCCGGCCGGATGCACGTACACCTCCAGCTGGGGAAACCGCCGCGCCAACGTCCCGGCGCCGCCGGCGTGATCGAGATGGATGTGGGTCACCGCCACCGCCCGCAGGTCGCGGGGATCCACCCCCGCCTCGCGCACGCCCGCAAGCAGCGTGTCCACCGTCGACGTGGGGCCGGATTCGATCAGGGCCGGCCGCTCGCCGAGCAGAAGGTACGCGCTGATCACCTGCGGCGTGTGATTGTAGTGCACGTCGATGACCACGAGGTCATCGGCGATCCGTTCGATCTGTGCCACGTGTCCTATGGTAGCAGCCCCAGCCGCGCGCAGGAATCCTGAGGCGGCATCCGAAGACTAGCCCCAGGCCGTCGGTTTTCCGCGGACGGTTTCTCTTGAAAGGAGGCATGTCTGTGCGCATCAGGATTGCAGCCGTGGTGATGCTGGTGGGAGTGCTGCTGGCCCCCCAGGCGCCGTCTCGCGCCGCGACGGCGTCAGATACCCTGGTCTATGTCAACGACATCAGCGACATGATTTCCCTGGATCCCGCCGTGGCCTACGAGTTTAGCGGGGTCCTGGTGGCGCAAAACCTCTACGACACCCTGGTGGCGTTCGAGGGCGAAGATCTCACGACGCTCAAGCCCCGCCTGGCCCAATCGTGGAGGATCCGCGACGGAGGTGACGTCTGGCAGATCGTCTTTCAGCTCCGGCCGGGGGTCAAGTTCAGTACCGGCCGGCCGGTGACGGCGAAGGCCGTGGCCTTTTCCTTCGACCGGGTGATCGCGCTCAATAAGTCGCCCGCGTTCTTGTTCAAGGACATCGGCGGCATGAAAGAAGGCGACACCATCGCGGTGGGCAGCGACACCGTGGTGGTCAGCCTGCCGAAGACCTCCAGCCCGCAGGCCTTCCTCTCCGTGCTGACGTTCACCGTCGGGGCGATTGTCGATCCCGACGAGGCGATGGCGCACCAGTCCGGTTCCGACCGCGGCGAGGCGTGGCTGCGCAACCACTCCGCGGGGACCGGCCCATACATGCTGGACCGGTGGGATCCGGAGTCTCGCGCGGTGCTGGTCGCAAACCCCAATTATTGGGGACCGAAGCCCAGGCTGTCCCGCGTCATCATTCAGCACGTCCCCGAGAGCAGCACGCAGAAATTCATGCTCGAGTCCGGGGATGCTGACATCGCGGCCGATCTCACCCCAGAGCAGGTGCTCGACCTGGCCAGCAAGCCGGGCGTGATGTCGCAGGACGGCAAGCTGCTGCAGCTGGTGTACGTGGGGATGAACGTCAAACAGCCTCCGCTGGATAACGTCAAGGTGCGGGAGGCCGTTCGCTGGAGCATCGACTACGATGGAATCATCCGCAGCCTGTTGCGCGGAGGAGCGCGCAAGGTTCAGACGATTGTGCCGGAGGGGCTCTTTGGCTTCAACTCATCCGCCCCGTTCCAGCAGGATATCTCCAAGGCCAAGGCGTTGCTGGCGGAAGCCGGGGTCGGCGGGGGGTTCACGGTGGAGATGCTCGTCCCGACCGGACCGGCCCCCGGCGGGCCGAAGTGGGCGGACATCGCCGCCAAGATCCAGAGTGATCTGGCCAAGGCCGGCATCAAGGTTGAGATCAAGGAAACCGTCCAGGCGCAGCTCTTAGGCGTCTACCGGGCCCAGAAGGGTCAGATGGTGATGATCTTGTGGGGTCCAGACTTCCCCGATCCGGACGGGAACGCGACACCGTTCTCGGATTATGCGGCGCATTCCATTGCGTGGCGCAACCAATACAATGATACGGCGGCGGCGACGCTGGCCAAGCAGGCGGCGCTGGAGCCGGATCTGACCAAACGCCGGACGCTGTACAAACAGCTCACGGACAAGGTCCTGCATGAAGGGCCGTACATCGTGCTGTATCAACCGACCAAGCGCTTCGGGCTGCGGCAGAACGTGCAGGGGTTTGTCTGGAACCCGATGGCCTACGCGGAGTTCCGGACCGTCAGCAAATAGGATGTGAGCCGATACGTCCTGACGCGGATCGCCTCCATGGGGCTCGTGCTGCTGGGGGTGTCCGTCCTGACGTTTTTCATCGCCCATGTGGTGCCGGCCGATCCGGTCCTGGCCGCGCTCGGTGAGCACGCGCGTGAAGACCAGATCCGCTCGTACCGACACGCCTATGGACTGGACCGGCCGGTCGGCGTCCAGTACCTGATCTACGTCCACCGGCTGCTCGCGGGAGACTTTGGGATTTCGATTCGCACCCGGCGGCCGGTGGCCGAGGACCTGGGGGAGTTCCTCCCGGCGACAGTCGAACTCGGCGGCACGGCCTGGCTGGTGGCGCTGCTGCTGGGGATCCCGGCGGGTATCCTCTCCGCGATTTACAAAGATCGCATCTTCGACCACCTCGCCCGCATCGGTTCGCTGATAGGCGCGTCGATGCCGGTCTTCTGGCTCGGACTGCTGCTGCTGGGTTCATTCTACTATCGCCTGCGCTGGCTGCCCGGTCCGGGCCGCCTGGATATCTCCGCGATTCCCCCTCCGCCACGCACCGGATTGCTGCTCATCGACTCGGCTCTGGCGGGCGATGGGGTGGTGTTTTGGAGCGCGCTCCGGCATCTGGTGCTGCCGGGACTGACCCTGGGGCTTTTTTCGACCGCGGTGATCGCCCGGATGACGCGCTCGGCCATGCTGGAGGTCCTGTACCAGGACTACATCAGGACGGCTCGAGCCAAAGGACTGGCCGGGGCCCGCGTCGTGCTCCGGCACGCGCTGCGCAACGCGATGATCCCCACGCTGACCATCGTGGGCATTTCCTTCGGAAATCTGCTCAGCGGTGCGGTGCTGACGGAAACCGTCTTCGCCTGGCCCGGTCTGGGACGGTACGCGACCACGTCCGCAATCAGCCTGGATTTCCCGGCCGTGATGGGAGTGACCATCGTCGCCGCGGTCATCTACACCACGATCAATCTCGTCATCGACCTGCTCTATGCGCGGCTGGATCCACGCGTGCGGTATGAGTAAGCTGGCTCCCCCGCGGCGCCGCCGGTGGCCTTACCGTCTCCGCCTGCTCCGCCGCAACCCGCTGGTCACGCTCGGTGCGGTGATCGTGCTGCTCTACTCGCTCGCTGCACTCGCTGCTCCGCTGCTGGCCCCGCATCCGCCGCTGACCCAGTACCTGGAGGAGCGGTTGGAACCACCGAGCGCGCAGTTTCCGCTTGGCCTGGATCAGCTGGGACGGGATATCTTCAGCCGCTTACTCTTCGGGGCGCGTCTCTCGCTCATGATCGGTCTGGTGGTGGTCGTCATCGCCGGTGTGTTGGGGACGGTCGTGGGCATGGCCGCCGGGTTCGCCGGCGGCCGCGTTGATCACGCGCTGATGCGTGTGACGGATATCTTTTTTGCCTTTCCGTCCCTCATCCTGGCGATGGCGATCGCCGCGGCGCTGGGGCCCAGCCTGACCAACGCCATGATTGCCATCGCCATGGTCACCTGGCCGGTCTACGCCAGGTTGAGCCGCGCCCAGACGCTCGTGCTGGTCCGGCGGGAGTTCTTGGAGGCAGCCCGGGCGGTGGGCGCCGGCGATCTTCGCATTCTCACGCGGCACGTCCTACCTAATGCGCTGTCCCCGCTGGTCGTGCAGGCGTCCTTCAATATGGGAGACGCGATCCTGATTGCCGCGGGATTGAGCTTCATCGGTTTCGGCGCGCACCCTCCCACGCCGGAGTGGGGCGTCATGGTCAGTGAAGGGCGGGACTATATCACCACACAGTGGTGGGTGCCGACCTTCCCGGGGCTGGCGATTCTGATGGCCGTGACGGGATTCAACTTGCTGGGTGATGGCATCCGGGACATGCTCGATCCCCGTCTCCGCCGAGCTGGGTAGACGGGACGCTCGTCCTGCGCACCGGACGTCCCTGCTGCCTTCTTTTAGCGAGGAAGGTCCTCAATCCAGCTTACCGTCGCCTCCACAAGTTCGGCGATGACCTCATCGCTCGAACGTCCTGGCACGCGCAGGCCGTGATCTGCGTTCTCCACACGGTGCAGCGTGGCGGTGGGGAGGCGGACCAGCGTGCGCTGCAGCAACTGCGGTCGGGCAAACGCGTCGCGCGTGCCCTGCAGGAACAGCATCGGCACTGTAATCGTATAGAGGTGTTTGTCACGCAGGCGGTCCGGTTGGCCCGGAGGATGGAGAGGATAACTCAAAAACACTAGGCCGGCCGCGGCAAACCCCGCAGCGACCAGGTGCGAGGCGATGCGCCCGCCCATGGAGCGGCCTCCCACCAGGAGCCGGTCGGCCGATCGCGCCGTCTGCTCCGCGACCACCCGGTAGCAGGCTTCCAGGACGGGCTGCCGGTCTGGTGCTCGGCGCCGCGCCTCCGCGTAGGGAAAGTTGAACCGGACCGCGCCGATCCCGCGCCCGGCGAGGGCTTCTGAGAACTTCACCAGCTCAGGCGTAAACATGGTGCCGCCGGCGCCGTGGCCCAGCACCAGATAGGTGCGGCCGTGCGCCGGATGGTGCCACACGGCAGACACCCGTCCGCCCTCCCACTCCACCGCCGCAGTTTCCGTCCTCATGGCCGCTGCTAGACCGGCGTTCGCGGCGCGGCGGCTGACTTCCCCCAGACCACAGGCGCGGGCAGGACTGACCGGCGGGCAGGGGCGGGCATGATGTACGATGCCCACTCTGTACAGGGAGGACGACGATGGTTGTGGCACTGCTTGGCGTGGGATTGGTCTTTGGGGGACTCTACTTCCTGACGCGGAACGCGCCGATCTGGCACCAGGTCCACATGACTATGGCGCAACTTGTGGCCTCGCTCTCGCCGTCGACGTGGCACCAGGTGCAGTATGTCGCCGCCGTGGGCGCGCTGGTCATCGGGGCCGCGCTGATCCTGCTCCGTCTCTTCGGCGGACTCAAGCGTATCTAACCCCTTACGCACGCACTTCCTGGCGCTGGAATAGGACGTAGCTTCCCGCGAACAGCAGCAGCACTCCCGCGAGCAGGCCGGTAAATTGCGGCCAGGCTAGCAGCAGACTTTGGCCCACCGGCAGCGGGCTATTCAGCACGGCGCCCTCCAACTGCGTGATGAACACGGGCCCCAGGGCGCGCACCTCGGGGTTCAGCAGCGCGATCACCAGCTCTGCAAACAGCGTATTGGGCGAGAGCCGGGAGAGGAACAGTTGCAGCCGTACCTGCGCCAGCGCGGCGAACGGGTCGCCTCCGTAGGCCGGCCGGAAGGCCTGCGCGACCACCTGCACGGTGATGTCCCAGAACACCGCGAAGAACAACCACACGGCCATCGCCGCCAGCGCGGAGGTCGCTGGCTGGCGGAAGATGACCGAGAAGACCAGCGCCAGCGCCAGCCAGATCCCGGCGTACGCCAGCGTACTCAGCAAGAAGAGCAGCCCCCGGGCGACCTCGGCGCCGCTGGGCGCCACGCCGAGCACGAGCAATCCCATGCCGGTGACCAGTAACCACAGCGCGAGCAGGCTGATCCCCAGCGTCACGATGCCCGCGAGAAACTTGCCCAGCAGCAGGGCGTCCCGGTAAATGGGTTGCGCCAGGACCCGGCTGAGCGTGCGCCGGTTGTGCTCGCCGTTCACCGAATCGAATCCCAGCGCGATGGCCGCCAGCGGGAGAAAGAATCCTAAGAAGGCGACGAACGAGGGAAGCGGATCCTGCTGCGTCGTGAAGAGCTTCAAATACACGAACGGGTCTTCCGCGACCGTGGCCCGCAGCTGGCGCGAGGCCACAAACGTGGCCGCAAACGCGGTCAGGAAGATCAGCAGTTCCAGCAGTTGCATGCGCACGCTGCTGAGGTGGTCGGCGAGTTCTTTGAGGACGACCGCCCACAACCCGGTCCAGGGCGACCCCTCACGCCTCATGGTCCACCTTCCGGAAGTAGCGGGCGTAGACTTCATCCAGGGACGGGCGTTCCAGTGCCAGACCCAGCAGATCCACTCCCGCACTCACGACCCGCCGGGCCACCTCGGCGCGGCAGTCCACCTGGGTTTCGAGTTTGAACTGACCGGGCCGCTCCTGCGACAGGCTGGTGACGCCGGGGATAGCGCGCAGCGCCGGCTCCAGGCCGTCGGGGCGTGACGTCTCGATCGTGATGCGGTACGCGCCGCCCAGGACCTGATCGGCCAGGCTGTCGAACGTGCCCTCCAGCACCATCTTGCCTTTGTGGAACAACCCCACCCGGTCGCAGACCGCCTGGACCTGATGCAATAGATGCGATGACAGCAGCACCGTGATGTCGTGAGCTTTCAAGTCCCTGATCAAGTCCAGGAATTCCATCGCCGCCTCGGGATCGAGGCCGGCCGTGGGCTCGTCGAGGATGGCGATTTCGGGGCGCTTCAACAAGACCTCTGCCAGGCCCAGGCGCTGTCGCATCCCGCGTGAAAATGCGCCCGCCAGCCGGTCGGCCACGGAGGTCAGGCCCGCCCGCCCCAGCACCTCGGTGATCCGCGTCTCCGCCTCCGGGCGCGGCAGGCCGTTCAGGCGCGCGGTGTACCGCAGGTTCTCCCGCGCCGTGAGTTCATCATAGAATCCTACAGAATCGGGGAGATACCCGACTCGCCGCTTTACCTCCAGTGGATTGCGCGACGGATCGTGGCCGAGCACCCGCACCGTGCCGGCCGTGGGGTCAGTGAGGCCGAGGAGCATGAGAATCGTGGTCGTCTTCCCAGATCCGTTGGGACCCAGCAGGCCAAACACCTCGCCCTTCGGGAGCGTCAAGGTCAGCCTATCGACGGCGATCACCGGCCCGTAGTGCTTGCTGAGGTCCTTGGTTTCGATGACTGCGTTCATCGTCGTCCGTACCGGTTCACGGCGAACGTGACCACACCCAGCGCCACCGCGATGAGAAGGACCCCGGCAAATCCCCACAGCGTGGAGCGGCCGACGGTGATGCGGAAGTCCGCCGACCCCGAGGCATCGCCGGCGCTGGCCGTCATCGTGACCATGTAATCGCCACTCAACGACTTATCTGACGGCTTCAGGCTCGCCGTGACCTCGGCCTGGCCGTTGGCGGGGATTTCATCCGCGCGTTCGGGCGTGAATTTGACTTCCCATCCCGTCGGCTCCGACGCCGAGAACGTGACGTTGCGCGCCGGCGCGCTGCCGTTGTTCTTGACGACCAGCTTCAGCGGCGAACTGCTGCCGGCGGTGGCGTTGCCGGAGAGCCGGTTGTCCGGCGTGGTCACGGACAGCTCAGGCCTGCCGGTGACCTCCAGGCGCAGGGCCAGTTCCGCGGAGGCTCCGGGTCCCACGACCCGTACGGCGATGGGATAGGTATCGGCCGGGACCTTCGGCGGGAGCCGCACCTCCGCGTCCAGGTCTTTAGACTCGCCGCCCTTGATCGGCAGGCTGGCCACTTCCTGGCCGAGAGTGGTGAAGGTGACGTTGAATCCGCGCGGGGTGTCGGCGTTGAGGTTCACCAGGAACTCCTGGTCGCTCTCATTTTTCAGCGTGAGGCGGAAACGGAAGCTCGAAGTGGGCGACCCGCGGAGCACTGGAAGTTCGGCGACGAGGGACAACCGGCGCGGGAGGACGTTCCCCAGCGTCAGCGTGACGGGTAGTGTCGCCGAAGCGTTTTGACCGGTGGCCACCACCTGGAAGCGGTAGTCGCCACCGCGCACGCCCTTGGGCGGTTCAAGCCGGAGGGTGACCGTGTTCTCCTGGTCCGGGTCGACGAACACCGATTCCACCACGCGCCCGCCGCCCAGGAAGGTGGCCTTCCACCCGGGCGGGGCGGAAGCGACCCGCAGCGAGACCGTCTGGGGTGGCAGCCCGAAGTTCTTCACCGTCAGCGTCAGCGTGATTGGTTCACCCAACTGCGCCGACTGTGACGGAAATGGTGTGGAGATCCGCAGGCCCTGAAAACCGGCCGCCGCTGGCAGCGGGTTCGCTGCCGCGACGACGACGAACAGCAACAACGCCAGGCGCACGCGTACCATACGCAACCCTCCGGCTGGATGATTTGGACCGATGAGGCCAAAAGAACGCTCCGGACGAATTGTAATCAACAATCGCACCCGTTGAAAAGGAGGTAGGCGGGAAAATCGTCCCCAAAGGCAAGCGCCGTACCCCGGCGGGCAGTTCCCCCGCGGACGTCTCTTCAGTTGTCACCCTCGATAATGCCCAGGGTGCTCACCAGCCCCGCCGCCATGAAGACCACGCCGGGGATGAAGAACGCACCGAACCCAAACGCATCGACGACCAGCCCATAGACCGGCGGAGAGATCAGCCCGGCGAGCGCGAGCGCGGCGTTCCAGAGACCGGTAAACGTGCCGGTCTGCCGCGGCGGGACGCGATCCACCAGGAACGGGTACGCATTCGTGATCACCAGCGCCCAGCCCAGGCCGCCCACGATGAGGAGCGCGCGGTACAGCATGGGCGCGCGGATGTAGGACACAGACGCGAACACGGCGAGCGTGACGGCCCCGCCCAGGCGAATCGCTTTCAACCGGCCCATCCGGTCGCCGATGATGCCGGCGGGGACCGAGAATGCGATGAAGGCCACGGCGAAGAATCCGAGCAGGAACGTCGCAGCCGATGGGTCCAATTTCAGGTACTGCACGCCGTAGCGTGTGAACATGTTCTGGACGCCGTTCACCGCCGCGACCCAGGCCAGGGCTCCTAGCATGAGCCAGAAGATGGCGCGGTTGGGCTTCTGCACCAGCATGCGTGCCGCCGGCAGCAAGCGGCCCACCTCAACGTTGTCGGGGGCCGGGGCTGCGCCGCCTGGTCGATAGAGCAGGGACACCCGGCGCTCCCGAATGGTCAGCAGGATGACCACCAGCGCCGTGACCAGCAGCCCTGAGGCCACATCGAACGGTAGCGTGCGAGACCGCCGGTAGAGCGATGAGAGGGCGAAGAACGCGACGAGCGCTCCCAGCCCGCCCATCAAGTTGAGGATCCCGTTCGCCCGGCCGCGCAGGGGCCGCGGGGTGATGTCGGGCATCAGCGCGTAACCGGGACTGTTGAACACCGCTCCGCCTACGTTCACCATGATCGTGGCTCCCAGCAAAGGCCAGAAACTCCGCGCGCGTGGGATCAACAGGAAGAAGAGCGCCGCGACTGGGATGCCGGCCAGAAGAAACGGCACGCGCCGGCCCAGGCGGGTGTCCACCCGGTCGCTCAGTCCGGCGAAATACGGTTGGAGCGTCAACGAGGCGATGTTGTCGATGATCATCACAACCCCGATCAGCAGGTTACTCGCCACAAAGGCCCCGTAGAAAATCGGGAGATACGCGTTGTACAAGGCGGCCCCCATCTGGCCGCTAAAATACGCCAGGCCGATGGCGCACGTCCTCGGCACCCACCAGGGGGGCGCGGAGGGCGCATGTGACGTCGCTGCCATTTGGGCCGCCGTCGGCATCACGAATCCGTTGATGCACCGTCCAGGCGCTGGGCCTTTCGACGAGCCCTGTTTCTCTCCTGCGCGCATGGTTACGGCGCAGCCGCGCGGAAGAGGATGAGCGGCGCATGAGCAGCACTGCGGATGTGGTCATCATCGGCGGTGGGGTGATCGGGGCCAGTGTGGCATATCATCTGGCCGCCCGCGGGCAGAAGCGGATCGTGGTCCTGGATCGCACCCAGGGCCCCGGACTGGGCAGCACCGGCCGGGCGACGGGCGGATTTCGGGGGCAGTTCAGCACGCGGGTCAACGTCCAGTTGTCGCTGCTGGCGCGGGACAAACTGACCGCATTTCGCGACGAGACTGGAACGGATCCGGGGTACAGACCGTGTGGCTACCTCTTCTTAGCCTCGAACGCAGACCAGCTGGCGGCGCTGCGGACGGCTGCGGCGTTTCAACAGGCGGCCGGGCTCCGGGATGTCAGGGAAGTTACACCCGATGAGGTTGTTGATCTTAATCCTGCCGTGCCGCGGGATGCGGTTATCGGCGGCACCTACTGTCCGACGGATGGGTTCATCAGGCCGCTGGAGATCCTCCGCGGGTATCTCGCCGCGGCGCAGCGCCTCGGCGCCAGAGTTCAGTTCGGCGCGGGGTGGGCGCGGTGTCTGGTTGAGCATGGGCGCGTGACCGCCGTGCGGACGGAGACGGAGACGGTTGCCACACGGTGTGTGGTCAACGCGGCGGGCGCCTGGGCCGGTGCCGTCGCGGCCGAGGCCGGGGTCGAGATACCGGTGCGGCCGGTGAGGCGTCAGGTCGCGGTGACGTATCCGGCGGCGCTGTTGCCTGAAGAGATGCCGCTGACGATCTTTGTCGACGACGGATTCCACCTGCGCGTCCGTGACGGCCGCGTCCTGCTGTTGTGGCCCGCCGACCTGCCTGCCGACGATCCGTTTGACACGGCGTTCGATGCGCGGTGGCTGACCCCGCTGCTGGATCGCGCTCGAGCGCACGTCCCCGTCCTGCGGGGGCTGCAGATTGACCGCGACGCCTGTTGGGCGGGATTGTATGAGATGTCTGCGGACCGGCATGCGGTCTTGGGGCAGGCGCCGGGCGTCCAGGGATTGTATCTGGCAAACGGATCCTCGGGGCACGGCGTCATGCACGCACCGGCGCTGGGGCACCTCACCGCCGAATTCGTCCTTGATGGGACTGCGACGACGGTGGACGTCCACGCGCTGCGCCCGGAGCGGTTCGCTGAGGGCGCGCTCAATCCTGAGAGCGGGGTGCTGTGAGCCGCGTCAGCGCAGCCACAACCGTGCCAGCCCGATCGCCGCTCCCGTCGCCACGAGCCAGGCCGAGTTCACTGGAGTGCGAACGAGCAAGACGACCGAGGCGAGCGCAAGGGCGGCCGTTGTGACATCGGTGACCGCGACGCGCCCCAGCTGCCAGGTCACACCGGCCATCAACGCCAGCGACGCCACGTTGATCCCGTCGAGCAGGGCATTGGCCCACGGTGATCGGCGCAGGCGTGGGATGAACGGGTGGCTCACGGCCACGAAGACAAATGCCGGGAAGAAGATGGCGACCGTGGCCGCGACGGCGCCCCGCACACCGCCCAGCAGGTATCCGATGAAGGTGGCGGTGGTGAACACCGGACCGGGGGTGAACTGGCCGACGGCGATCGCGTCGAGCAACTGCCGGTCGCTCAGCCACCCCAGGCGCAGCACGAAGTCGGCGCGTAGAAACGCCAGCAGCACGTAGCCACTGCCGTAGAGGACAGCTCCGATCTTCAAGAACACCAACGTGAGGGTACTCAACGCAAAGGGCGCGGGGGCGGCGATCGCGGCGGCTGATGTCCACAGCGCTGTGGGAGCGAACCCGGCCGCGCTGCCACGCAGGTGTCGCGTGTTGACCATCAGCATGACGGCCAGTCCTCCGGCCGCCAGGAGGACGAGCTCGTGGACGCCGGCGAGAAACAATGCAAGTATGGCGACCCCGACGGCGGCGGAACGCCATCCACGTATGGCCGTGCGTCCCAAGGCCCACAGCGCCTGCGCGACCACCGCGATGATGACCGGTTTAATCCCGTACAGCAGCGACACCGCCTCGGGCACGGTCCCGTACGTTGCGTAGGCCCAGGCAAAGGCCATGACGATGACCATGGCGGGTATGATGAAACAGGTGCCGGCCACGAGCAACCCGCGCCAGCCGGCGCGCGCGTACCCGATGTGGATGGCCATCTCTGTGGAGTTCGGACCAGGGATCAGGTTGGTGGCGCCGACGAGGTCCAGGAAGGCCTGGTCCGTCATCCAGCGCCGTCGCCGCACCACTTCATCGCGCATCATGGCGATGTGTGCGGCCGGACCGCCGAACCCCAAGATGCCGAGCCGGAGGAAGAGCGCCGCGAGTTCGGTCAGGCGGCCGCCGGCGGTGAGAGGTTCTTCGGTCATGGCAGTCGTTGACTTCGTGCTGGATGCGGGCGGTCCTCGGCAGGGATCACCGCGTGAAGGAGGGGACTGTCCCCTCCTTCAAGGATTTTCACATCCGACTGGCGATTTGCCCCCGCCGAGTGGAGAGATTCACGCGTGAATGGATCTGGACAAATTCGGAGGGATTCCTTACTCTTGCACGTTGCAGGTGTGGATGAGGCGTGCGATACTGCACTTGACAGTGATTTCCTGGCGTGGGTCCATTACGCTGAATGAGGAGCGCGTGTGGCGACCTGGGACGAACGGACATTCCAACGCCGGATCGAACTGAGGCCGGAAGTGCCGGTCGTCCGACAGGTCCCGCAGATTATCGCCGCGGGGTTGACGGCTCTGTTGCTGGCTTCTGGTCCCTATTGGGCGCTGCGCGCGACCATGCTTCAGGCCTCAGTGTCCAGCACCATTCGGGGCGAGCCGATGGAAATCACGCCAGTCACCCGTTCCTCTGGGGTGACAGCGGTGCGGCCGGGTCAAGGACGAACCGTGGGGTCGCGGGCCGGGCGGTTCGTGGTGGCCTTCGGCCGGTTTGAGCGGCTCGAATCCGCAAAAGCACAGGCCCGCCTCGTGCGCAGCAAGGGCTACATCGCCGCAGTGGTGCGGTCCGGCACTGCCTACGTGGTCGTAAGCCGGCAGTACCGGAGTCTGGCTGACGCGAAGTTCTGGTCTTCGATCTTCAGCAAGCTCGGGCTGGAAGCAAAGGCTCTGACACGGCTCGAGGCGCGCCGCCACCAGCAGCTGACTGCCGCGCTATAGATTTCCGCGTTCCATCTCCCCGCGAACCTGCACGGCATCTCCCAGCATCAACTGCCAAGGGGTTGGCTTCCACCCCATAGAAGTTCCCTCCGCAATCTTTCGGACGATTCCCAGACGACACATCGCTGACGCCGCCTCGTCCCCCACGGCTGAGGCCAGGAGGGTTGTGATGCGACTTACAATCGTCTGCATTCTCGCCGGACTCCTCGGGATGGGTGCGACGCCGTCGAACCCTACGTTCGGCTTCTCGGCTGAGGTCTCGCTGGCGATCCACGACATTCAGGGCGCGGGGCACAGGTCGCCACATGCAGGCCAGCCGGTGACGGCGACCGGCATTGTGATCGCCAAGTCGTCGAACGGCTTCTGGATTCAGGATCCGGAACCTGACAGCGACCCCGCGACATCCGAGGGGTTGTTCGTCTTCGGAACTGCCGCCGCCGGGCTCGTCACGGTCGGAGACCGTGTTCACGTCAGCGGGACGGTCACCGAGTTCCGGCCGGGGGGAAGTACCAGCGCGAACCTGACCACGACCGAACTTGCCTCTCCAGTCTTGGCAGTGGAGTCGCATGGCAACACGCTTCCGGCCCCAACGATCATCGGGACAGGCGGCAGGATTCCTCCGACTACCGTGATCGAGGACGACGCATCGGGCAGCGTCGAGACGAGCGGCGCCTTCGACCCGGCGACCGACGGCATCGACTTCTACGAGAGCCTGGAGGGCATGCTGGTCCAGATCAACAATGCGGTTGCCGTCGGGCCGAGAAACAGTTTCGGAGAAATCCCGGTTCTGGTCGATGACGGCGCGGGTGCGAGCGTGCGCACACCGCGGGGCGGGATCGTGATTCGGCCGGCTGACTTCAACCCGGAGCGGATCATTCTCGATGACGCGCTGGCGGTGACGCCGCTGGCAAAGGTCGGCGACCATTTTTCGACGGTCATCGGCGTGATGGATTACAGCTTCGGCAACTTCAAACTCCTGGTCACCTCCACACCAACGCTGACTGTCGGCGACCTCACGCGGGAAACGACCCGCGTACCTGCTGACTATGAGATCGCGGCGGGGACCTACAATGTCGAGAACCTCGCGCCGACATCCGGGGTGGCCTTCGCGCGGCACGCCGATATCATCGTCAATCACCTCCGCTCGCCGGATCTGTTAGCCATCGAGGAGATCCAAGACAACAGCGGTCCGACGAATGACGGCGTGACCGACTCCTCGGTCGCCTGGAGCATGCTGATCCAGGCGATCCAGGCCGCGGGCGGGCCGCTCTATCAATATCGCCAGATCGACCCGCTCAACAACCAGGATGGCGGCGTGCCGGGCGGCAACATCCGCACCGGATTCCTTTTCAGGACCGACCGCGGATTGGAGTTCATCGACCGCCCCGGAGGCGACGCGACCACGCCGGCGACGGTGGTCAGCTCTCCGTCAGGACCTCAGCTCTCGGTCAGTCCGGGCCGCATCGATCCAGGTAACACAGCCTGGTCGAGTCCGGAGGGTGTGCGCAAACCGCTGGTGGGTGAGTTCAGAGCCCGCGGCAAGAAGCTCTTCGTGATCGCCAACCACTGGAAATCCAAGACCCAGGACAATCCCCTGTTTGGCCGTTTCCAGCCCCCGGTGCGCGGAACGGAGGCGCAGCGCAATGCCGAGGCGCAGGCGGTGAGGGATTTCGTCAGCGAGATTCTCGCCCTCGATCCCAACGCGAACGTGATCGTCCTGGGAGACCTCAACGACTTTCAGTTCTCTGACGCGCTGGCCACCCTGAAGGGCTCTGGTGATCTCGAGCTCCATGCGTTGATTGAGACCCTTGAGGAGAGCGAGCGCTACACATACGTCTTCGACGGGAACTCGCAGGTGCTTGACCACATCCTCTTCAGCGACAACCTCTTTACGCACTTCCAATTCGAGTACGATGTCGTCCATGTCAACTCGGAGTTCCCGGACCAGGCCTCAGATCACGAGCCACAGGTGGTACGCCTGGATCTCCGAGGGAGGCCGTCGCCGAAGCCATAACGATGGGGGATCAGCGGGCGATCGGAGTTGGGTTGCTCGGCCTGGGGACCGTCGGTACCGAGGTCTACCGGCTGTTGCAAGACGGCGATGCCATAGCCCGGACCGTCGGGCGTCCGGTGACCATCAGACGCGTGGCGGTGGCGCGTCCGGACCGGCCCCGCGAGGTCTCCGTGCCCCCAGCTCTGTTGGGGTCCGATGGGTTGGAGATCGTCACGTCCCCGGAGATCGATATCGTCGTCGAGCTCATCGGCGGGATCGAACCCGCCCGAAGTTATCTACTGCGGGCGCTGGCGTCAGGCAAATCCGTCGTCACGGCCAACAAGGCGCTCCTGGCCGCGCACGGCGTGGAGCTGTTCGCGCAGGCTGAGTCGTCCGGCGCGCATCTGTATTTTGAAGCCAGCGTGGGCGGGGGCATTCCCCTCATCAAGCCCATCAGCGAATCCCTGGCGGCCGCGCGCCTGCAGGCGATCACCGGCATCTTGAACGGGACCACCAACTTCATCCTCACCCGGATGGCGCACGAAGGCTGGTCGTTTGAAGACGCGCTCCAGGAGGCGAGACGCCGCGGGTTTGCGGAAGCCGATCCGACGGATGACGTGGAGGGGCATGACGCGGCGGCCAAACTCGCCATCCTGGCCACCGTCGCATTTCGCCGCCACGTCAGAGGCCCGGACGTGTTCCGGGAAGGGATCAGCCGGATTACACCCCGGGATTTTGTCTACGCCAAAGAGCTGGGGTTCGCCATCAAGTTGCTCGCCATCGCCCGCGTGCATGACGGTGAGGTGGAAGCCCGCGTGCATCCGGCGCTGGTTCCCCTCGACCACCCGCTCGCGCTGGTCCCCGATGAGTTCAACGCGGTGCTGGTCGAAGGCGCGGATGTTGGGCGGATCGTCTTCAGCGGGCGCGGCGCCGGGGGAGCCCCCACTGCGACGGCCGTGGTCGGCGACGTCCTGGCCGTGGCCAGAGATCTGGCCGCGGGGGTGCGGGGACGATCGCTCGCCGGGAATGCGACGGGCACCCGCGTCCGGCCGATTGAGGACGTGGTGGTGCCCTACTTCCTCAGCCTGCAGGTCATCGACCGGCCGGGCGTGTTTGCGCGGGTGGCCACGGCGTTTGGAGAGGAGCAGGTCAGCATCGCGTCCATTGTGCAGAAGAGCCGGGGCGAGGTCGCCGACGCCATCCTGGTGACACATGATGCCCCGGAGCGCGCCATCCGGCGGGTGCAAGAACGGCTGCGCACGCTCGGCATCGTCAAGGCCATCAGCAATGTGATCCGCGTCGAGGGCAGTGTCTAAGCGCCGATCACAGCCTCGGCCTCGATTTCCACCAGCATCTCAGGGTCGATCAGCCGGCGGACCTCCACCATTGTAGTCGCAGGCCGGATGGTCGCGAACACCTCACCGTGGGCCCGACCGATCTCTTGCCACTGGTCGATGTTTACGGCGAAGATGCGGGTGCGCACGACGTCGGCCATCGTCGCGCCGGCGGCGGTAAGCGCCCGCTCGATGTTGCGCAGCGCCTGCCGGGTTTGCGCGTAGGGGTCCCCGCGCCCCACGACCGCGCCGCGATCATCCGTGGCCGTCGTGCCTGACACGTAGACAGCGTTCCCCAGGCGGACGGCGCGAGCATAGCCCACTATCGGCTCCCACGGCGTGCCGCTGGTGACAGTCTGCCTGCGCGTCATTCGGTCCGCTCACTTGCGGAGGTACGCATCGGTTTTGGCGATCCAGTCCTGACGCGGCGGGCTGAAGAAGTCCATCTCCACCGTCTCTTCCGGCATCTCCGCGCCGTGGGACACACCTCCCGGAATGAGCAATACCTCGCCGGGACGCAGGACCAGGGTACGGTCTGGGAGGGTGAACCGCATCAGCCCCGACAGGCAGTACGTGAGTTGCTCGTTCTCGTGCTGGTGGACCGGGACGATGGCGCCCTTCTTGAACTCGAGGTATGCGGCCATGAGGTGCTCTCCCCACAACATGCGGCGGGTCATCTGCGGATTGAGCGGCTCCGCCTCCAGCTCCAACAATCGCCTGTGCACCACGGACTTCATGATGGGTTCCTCCTTGGAATCCTCGGTCTGTGACGTTTCGTTGATAGGCGGAGACTACCCTGCGCAGGCTGGGGCAACTGATGCAGCGAAGTCGACACGCGAGGGCGCGGGAGCGCCCAACCTCTTCCCCTCTCCCGGTGGGAGAGGGACAACGGGTGAGGGTCCCCAGAGCGTGAGATGATTGAAGTCGAGGAACGCTTGCGCGAGGTCGTGTGTCTGGGTGTGGTGCGTGCCGACGGCGTCGCCGTCCGGAAGGACGCACCAGACGTCTGGGTGGAGATCGAGCGCCTGGCTGCGGGTCTCCGCACCCGGTATGCAGGCAAAACTCCGGGCGAGATTCCCGAGGTGCAGCCGGCGCGCGATCTCTACCGGCGCACCGGGGAAGATCCCACCAAACTCAGGCCGTCTTCAGAGGCGCTGCTGCGCCGCGTGCTCAGGGGCGAGGCCCTGTACCGGATCAACTCGCTGGTGGACACATGCAATCTCTGCTCGCTGGAGTTCCTGCTGCCGATCGGGTTGTATGATGCGGACCGCATTCAGGGTACGGTTACGGTCCGGCTCGGCGCCCAGGGCGAGGGCTACGACTCTCTGGGGAAAGGGCTCTACTCGGTGACGGACCGGCTCGCGCTGTTCGATGCCGCGGGTCCGTTCGGCAGCCCCACCAACGATTCGCGGCGGACCGCGGTCGTTGATGCGACCCAACGATGCCTGATGGTCATCTTCGGCCCGGGGAGTTACTCCAACGCGCACATGAGGGCACACGTCCAGGCCGCGGACGCACGCCTCCGTGCATTCGCTCACACCACCCGCGTTGAGACTGCCGTCCTCGGCGGGCTATAGCACGACTCCGGAGCCACCCAGCCGTCAGTCCAGGCTTTTCAACCTGGGTAACTAGGAGCGGTTTTCCGGTGGAGGCAGCCAGCTACCGCGCGAAGTCATAAGACACGCCGTGGGGAGTTTACCCCACGGCGTGCGGCAGCGACTATTTGGCCTTGCGCAGCTCGAGCCCTGACCAGATCAGGAAGAGGATGGAGAGGAGAAACGACAGGAGGAAGAGCGGACCCGGGGGGCGGAGCACGGACACGAGTGTGACAATCCCGCCGACCAGGCCTACCCACGCCACGCCAGGGCTGAAGGCCTTGCTGGTCATCGCTGCCCATCCGGCCAGCAGCATCACAAGCCCGGTGCCGATGCTCCCGAACGTCTCCAATCCAGCGTGGACGGCGTTCAGGGCGACCCAGGCGTGTGACGCAGCGACCGCGTCAGATGCCCCGGCGACAAGAGGATCACCTGCCCACTGCAGGGCGGCCCCCAGCCCATGCCCCCCGATGCCCAGAATGCCGAAGTAGAGCACACCCGTTGCCCGGGATGGTGTGCGGTCCCGGAGCCTGGCGGCCAGGCCGGGGAAATAGAAGACCGCGGCAATGGTGGTCAGGATCCCGAGGAAAGCCATGTTTCGCCACCGGCCGGCGTTCTGGCCGGCGTAGGCCATCATCTTCCCCGGATCGGCCATCGCCTCCGGACGCATCCCGCTCGTCATGAACAAGATGAGAAGCACGGCCAGCAGCACCCCAGCTATGATGCCCGCCGTACCCGCAGTCTGCGGACGTGGATTCATACATCACCTCCAGAGCTTCGCCCTGCGTACTCGGTCGGGCGATACCCTCAGCACGCTTCGGCGGTTCGCGATTTTCCCCTGCGGAGAGAGGGAGCGATAGCCCAATCGAGCCATTTTTCGATTGGGGACAGTCCCCATCGGCAGAAGGCGCCCCTGTTTTCAAAAGGGTCAGACCCCTTTGAAAAGGTCATTGACCGAGGGGGTGAGTGGAGGTGGAAGGTAGAGGGCTCAGCGACGGAGGAACCCTTCGATCTCCTGCAACCGCGGAGGGTCTGCGCCGGCCCGCATGCAGGATAGCCCCGCGGCGGCGGCGGCAAACCGCAGCGCCGTGTCCAGGCCCTGCGCGTCGAGCCGCCCGAGGGCCGTTCGCGAGGTAATTCCCTCCCGCGCGAAGGCGAACAAGAGGCCGGCCGTGAAGACATCCCCCGCGCCGACGGTGTCCACGACCCGAACCGTGGGTGCCGTGACGCGCGTCTGCACGGTCGCTGTCCGCGCGTAGGCGCCGCGGGCCCCCTGCGTGATGACGACCAGCGCTGGTCCCAGCTCACTCACCCCGGCGGCCACCGCTTCGGCGGTGTGACCCGGCGCAAACCAGCGGGCGTCGGTTTCGCTCATCTTCACGATATCCGCGGCGCCGGCTACTTGCGTCAGCAGCTGCCGGTACGCCGGTTCGTCACCGACCAGCGATGGCCGGATGTTGGGATCGAATGAGAGCAGGGTCCGGCCGTGCAGGCGCTGGACGAGCCCGGCGATCGTGGCGGGGGTCGTGCCCCGCAACAGGCTGATCGACCCGAAGTGTAGCACCGCCGCGGCGGCCATCCCGGCTGGCAGGTCTTCGGGGCGCAGCAGCGTATCCGCCGCCTGATCGCCGTAGAAGGTGAACGCCGGTTCTCTGCCGACCAGGGCCACAAACGCTAATGTCGACGGCGCGGAGGAGCGGCTCAGATACCGTGTGCCGACCGATTCCCGCCGCAAATACTCCACCAGGAAGCGACCAAAAAAGTCCGTGGACGCCTGCCCCACGAACTCCACCTCGGCTCCCATCCTGGCGAGCGCGACCGCGACGTTGCACGGGGATCCGCCGGCGTGCATGCGGAAGCCCACGGTGCGCCCCTCTTCCACGACCGGTGTGAAGTCGACGAGGATCTCCCCGATGGCGGCGAACAGCGGCGTCACAGGTGGCCGATGTCGTCCTGGAATGCCTGCACGGCCTGCGCCGTTCCGGCGGCATCGGGGAGGGCCAGCAGCAGCGCCGGCGGGAGCGTCACGGCGGGGATTCCCAGCTGTGCCAGCATCTCCACGTCTGAGGCTTCGCGCACGCTGGCGATCAGCAGGCGCACGTCCATCTGCTGGGCGCGCACCGCGGCCAGCATCCCCGTAAGTGCGGCAGCGGCATCCTGGCCCGCGTCCCGCAGGCGTCCCAGGTAGACGGCGGCGTAGCGCGCCCCCACGATGCCCGCCAGCAGCGCCTGCCGCGCGGTGAAGACCGCGGTGATCGTGATCGGCATCTCCTCCCGCAGCTCATGGGCGGCCCGGAATCCCGCTGCGGTGGCCGGGATCTTGACCACGACGTGGCGCGGGTCCAGCGCGTAGAGCATCCTGGCGTCGACCACCATCGCCGCGGCATCGGCGGAGAACACTTGGAGATGAATCTCGCGCAGCCCCGCGTGCGCCGCGGTCTGCACCAGCGGGGCGAGATCGGTGCGGCGCAGCGACGCTCGCCGCAGTAGCGTGGGGTTCGTCGTCACGCCAAAGACGAACCCCGTGGTCGCGGCCTGGGTAATGGCGTGCCCGTCGGCGGTATCGACGTACAGGCGCATAGGATTCCGCGTCAGCGCAGCGAAAGATGCCCTCGATTCCCGAAATCGTCTTGCTGTTTCTTATCGGGAGAGCAGGCTTCCTGCCCCCCACGGATGACACCGCGAGGCCAGCATGCGTGCGCCCAAAGTAGGCATCCTCACATTCTCCGACGGCAGGCCCCACGTGCACAATGAGCTGCTGCCTCTGACGCGGGAGTTTCAGGAACGCCTCGCCCGCCGGCTGCGTGAGGCGGGGTGGGACGTGGTCACGGGACGCGATATCGTCTGGACCACCGATCTGGCGAAGAGCGAGGCGCGGTATCTGGCCGCTGAAAACGTGGAGGCGACGCTCTTTAACTTCGCCATCTGGAGTTTTCCGCATCTGCCGGCGATTGCCAGCCAGTTCGCCCCCGGGCCCTTCTTGCTGTTCAGCAACGTCAACCCGCAATATCCCGGGTTGGTGGGCATGCTGGCCAGCGCCGGGGCGCTGGACCAGGTGGGCGCCTTCTGCGCGCGCGTGTCGGGGGACGTGGCCGACGATGTGGTCTTCTCCCGGGCGCTGCAGTTCCTCCGCGCCGCGGTGGCCACCAACCGGCTCCGGGGCGAGACCTATGGCCTGATCGGCGGCCGCTCGATGGGCATGTACACGGCGCAGAGCCCGCTGGATCAGTGGCGCCGGCAGTTCGGCATCGACGTGGAGCATGTCGATCAGCTTGAGATCGTCCGCCGGTCGGACCTCGTGCCGGAGGACCGGGTCGAAGATGGGTTCCAGTGGCTGGAGCAGCAGGTCGGCCAGATCCGGTACGACGGCAAGAAGTTGACGCCGGAGCTGCTGAAGCGGCAGATCCGCAGCTACCACGCGGTGCGCGACATCATCAGCGACTGGCGGCTGGACTTCTGCGGGATCAAAGGACAGCCGGAGCTGACGGATCACTTCTGCACCATGGACATCGCGGAGGCATTCTGCAACGACCCGTATGACTGGGAAGGGCCGCACGACCCCATCGTCTGCGCCACGGAGGCCGACATGGATGGGGCCCTGACGATGGAGCTGTTCAAGCACGTCGCCGGCACGCCGGTGCTCTTCGCCGACGTCCGACACTACGATGCTGCCGACAACGTCTGGGACCTGTGTAACTCCGGACAGCACGCCACATATTTTGCCGGGCGGTCCTTCGATCCCAAGGTGAACCTGCCGAAAGTGCGATTCTATCCGGAGATCATCTACTTCCCCGCCGGCGGCGCATCGGTCGCGCACATTGCCGCCCCCGGGCCGGTGACGCTGGCCCGCCTGGCGCGGCGGCAGGGACGGTACTGGATGGCCATCGTGCCCGCCGAGTTCGTTGAGTTTCGCGACGCCGTAGCCTGGAAGAAGGCTGAGGCGACCACCCTGGAGTGGCCGCACGCGTTCGCGAGGTTCCGGGTGACCCCTGAGGTGTTCCTGGCCTCATACGACAGCAACCACATTCACGGCGTCTATGGCGACTACGTGCAGGAGCTTCTCTGGATCTGCCGCATCCTGGGTCTGGACTCACACGTATTTGCCTGACGGCTTCCCGCGCCGATGCCCAAGCACACCATCGGGATCGACTTTGGAACGGATTCGGCCCGCGCCGTGCTGGTCGACGTGGCCAGCGGCCGCGTGGCCGCGACGGCCTCGGTGCCTTTCCCCCACGGCGTGATCGATCGCAGCCTCCCCGGACAGTCCGACCACCTTCCTCCGGACTGGGCGCTGCAGCATCCCGGGGACTGGGTGGCGGCCGCAGAACAGTTGCTGAGGACGATGGCGCAGCACACAAACCCCGATGACATCGTCGGCCTCGGGGTCGACTGCACGTCGTGCACGGTGTTGCCGGTTACCGCCGAGGGCACGCCGCTGTGTCTGCAAGCGGACTTTGCCCGCGACCCGCACGCCTGGCCGAAGTTGTGGAAACATCACGCCGCGCAGCCCTATGCCGACCGCATCAACGCCGCACGCGCCCGCGCCGGCGGTGCGTTTCTGGAGTTCTACGGCGGGAAGACCTCGTCGGAATGGTTGTGGGCGAAAGGGTGGCAGGTGCTCGCAGAGGCGCCCGCGGTGGCCCGTGCCACGGCCCGCTGGATCGAAGGAGGAGACTGGATCGTCTGGCAGCTGACCGGCACTGAGATGCGCAGTGCCTGCCAGGCGGGGTACAAAGCCCACTGGCAGAAAGACTCCGGCTACCCTGAGACCGCATTCCTGCGCGGCCTCGATCCCGCCCTGCCCGAGTGGCTGGAGCGTCTGGCTCCTCCCCATCCAGTGGCCCGGAAGGCCGGGGGATTGGTGGGCGCGTGGGCGGCTCGCACCGGCCTGCATCCCGGCACCCCGGTCGCCGTCGCGGTGATCGATGCACATGCGGGGATGCCGGCCGTCGGCGTGGCAGAGGCCGGCCAGATGGTGGCCATCATGGGCACGTCGACCTGTCACCTGCTGGTCGATCCCCGCCGGTTCGCGATTCCCGGGATTTCTGGGGTGGTCGAGGACGGCATTGTGCCCGGGCTGTTTGGCTACGAGGCGGGCCAGGCGTCGGTCGGCGATATCTTCCAGTGGTTCGTGCGCAGTGCCGTTCCCGCGCACGTCGGCACCGGCGACGCGGCGTACGAGACTCTGGCAGCGCAGGCGGGACGGCTGCGGCCGGGTGAGGCAGGCGTGCTGGCCCTGGACTGGTGGAATGGATGCCGGACCCCGCTGGTCGATGCCGATCTGTCCGGCCTGCTGGTCGGGCTCACGGTGACGACCGAGCCGCACGAGATCTACCGGGCGTTGCTGGAATCGACGGCGTTCGGCACACGGCGGGTGATCGAGACCTTCGAGGCCGGGGGGCTGACCATCAATGAGGTGCTGGCCTGCGGAGGGCTGGCTGAGCGGAACGCGCTGCTGCTCCAGCTCACCGCGGACATCATCGGCCGGGAGGTCCTGGCAGCACCGGTGCCGCATGCCTCCGCCGTGGGAGCCGCCATCTACGCCGCCACGGCCGCGGGTGTGTCGGTGGGTGGCTATGCGGATCTCCGCGATGCGATCCGGCGGATGGGGAGCCGGGAGCGGATCGCGTACCGTCCGCGGACAAGCGAGCAGCGTCTCTACGAGTCTCTGTACCGCGACTATCTCGACCTGGCGCGCCATTTCGGCGAGGGCGGCACGGCGCTAATGAAACGCCTCCGCCGCCTGCGCGCCGGCTCCGGGTAGGGTCCGTACATGGGAGGAGAGTATCGAAAGAATCAGGCGGGGGGAGGTGACCGTCAGGAACGAGTGGAACGCTCAATGCTCACCGACGGTGTGTATGTGTGATCCAATACGCCAGGAGGTGAACGTGTGATGAGGCGACGCGTCAGTTGGCTGCTGGTGTCGATCTTGCTCCTGCTCCCGTTGGCGGGAGTGACACCGGCAGCGTCGCAAGGGAAACCGTTTGACGGCGTGACGGTGAACGTTCTCACCTTTACGGGTCCGCAGATCGCCGAACCCCTGCAGCGACGGGGTCCAGACTTCGGGAAATTGACCGGGGCGAAGATCAACGTCATTACGGTGCCGTTCAGCGATCTCTATCAAAAGGTCCTCACGGACGTGGCCACCGGCACCAACAGTTACCAGGCGTTTGTCTTCGACCCCCAATGGATGGCCGACTTCGTGACGCCGGGTTACCTGGAGGAGCTCACCAGCCGCGTCAACGCCGACAAAGCACTGCAGTGGACCGACATCATGCCCTTCTTCCGCAACTTCAGCGCCACCTATGGAGGGAAGATCTACACGGTTCCGCTGGATGGCGACTTCCAGATGGTGTACTACCGGACTGATCTGCTGCAGCAGGCCGGGCTGAAGCCGCCCCAGACCTGGGCGGACTATTTCAAGATCGCTCAAACCTTCAACAAGAAGGATCTCAACGGCGACGGGACGCCAGACTTCGGGTCGTGCATCGCCAAGAAGCGAAACGCGCAGTCCTACTGGATGGTGTGGTCCGTCGCCGCGGGGTACCTGCAGGCCAAGGGCACGCGCGAAGGGTCATTTTTTGATGCCGACACCATGAAGCCGTTGACAAACAACGAGGCATTCGCCGAGGCGCTGCGCGTGTACGTCCAGACAGGGCAGTACGGCCCGCCCGATGAGTTGAACTGGGATGTCGGGGACTCGCGCTCTGGTTTCGTTACCGGCCGGTGTGCCCTGAGTATCGACTGGGGCGACATCGGGCCTCTGGCGGTCGACCCCAAGACGTCGAAGGTTCAGGATAAGGTCGGCGCCGTCATCCTGCCGGGCAGTCCCCGCGTGCTGGACCGCAAGACCGGGAAGCTGGTCGCCTGCACCGTGCAAAAGTGTCCCTACTCCACGGGCGGCGTGAACCATGCGCCGTTCGCCGCCTACGGGGGATGGTCGGGTGCCATCAACAAGGCCGCTCCGGCCAAGGTGAAGGACGCGGCCTACGCCTTTCTCTCCTACATGAGCCAGCCGGCGCAATCCAGCACCGATGTCACCATCGGGATTACGGGGTTCAACCCATACCGGCGAGCGCACTTCACGAATCTTGCACCGTGGCTAAAGTCGGGGATGAGCGCAGCTGCGGCGAAGAACTACCTCGGCGCGATCTCGGCCAGCCTGAATAGCGCCAATATGGTGCTGGACCTACGCATCCCGCAGAACCAGCGGTACCAGCAGATTGTGCTGGACACTGCTATCGCCAAGATGCTGGCCAAGGAACTCAACATCGACCAGGCGATGAAGGAGATCACCGACGGCTGGGAGGCCATCACCAACGAACTGGGCCGAGATACGCAGTTGAAGGCCTACCGGGAGAGCCTGGGGATTCCCACGAAGTGACCGGAGAGGGCAGCACATCTCGAATGTCTAAGGCGGTCGATCGCCCCGGGGCGGAGGAGATCCCCTCCGCCCCGGGAGCGCGGCGCATCAAGACTGGGGCAGGCTGGGGGGCGGCGCGCCTCCGGGCGGCGGCAGACTGGCCGGCGCGACAGGTGACCACGTCGTTTGTGCTCCCGGCCGTCCTGTTGCTCTTCTTCCTATCCATCTTTCCGCTGCTAGTTTCGGCCTACCTCTCACTCACCCGCTTCCAGTTTGTGCCTGGTGGGTTCGCATTGCGGTGGGTGGGCCTGGCCAACTATGGCAAGCTGCTGGTCGGCATTGAACAGTCTCATTTCCTCGGGGTGCCGAAGCCTCCGACGGTAGTGGGATGGCTGCTGTTCGGCTTGGCGGCGTCCGTCTTGCTGCTTTTCGCGGTGCGAGGGATCACGTCGGCGTCGGGCCGTCGCGGAGTAGTCGGGCGGGCCGCTTTTGCCGTGGTGGCGGGAGCAGGCATCTGGCTGGCCGTGCGCACGCTCACTCCGGGGGGGTTTCCCGGCACCCTGCTGACCACACTGATCTATGTGGTTGTCGGTATCACCGTCCAATACTGGCTGGGGCTGTGGCTGGCATTTCTCTGCGCTCAGGAGGTGGCCGGCCGGCGCTTCTTTCGGGTGGTCTTCCTGCTGCCGATGATGATCACGCCGGTCGGCATCGCCTACACCTTTCGCATTCTGATGGATCTTGGGAAGGGGCCGTTTGCCCCTGTGTGGCGGGCGCTGGGCCTGGCGGAGGTCTCCTGGGCCAACTACGCGTGGGGCGCGCGGCTCGTCGTGATGCTCGGTGACATCTGGCAGTGGACGCCCTTCATGTTCATTGTCTTGCTGGCCGCTCTGGAGAGCCTGCCTGCGGAGTTGATCGAAGCAGCGATGGTGGACGGCGCCAGCCGATGGCAGCTCTTTTGGAGGATCTCCTGGCCACAGCTCATCCCGGTGACCTCCACGCTGATTCTGATCCGCATGATCGAGGCGTTCAAGATCATCGACCTGCCCAACGTGCTGACCAACGGTGGTCCAGGTACCGCGACTGAGTCGCTGACGCTGCACGCCTTCATGGCCTGGCGCACGCTGGACATCGGCGGCTCGGCCGCCGTGGCCTACATGTTGCTGTTTGTCGTGACCTTCGCCGCGCTGTCGTACGTCAATCTGGCGCACCGCCGGCTGGCCGAGGCGGCCTAGGATGGCACGGGTGTGGCGCGTCCGGCGAGCCCCGACCGCGCTGCCGGCATGGCTGGCGGTGGTGTTCTACGCCGCGCTGGTCACCTGGGCGGCGGTGGTGCTCTTCCCACTGTACTGGATCGTGGTCACGTCGTTCAAGCTGCCGATCCACGTGTATGCCGGTCCGGTGTACCTGCCGTTTGTAGACTTCATGCCGTCGCTGCACGCCTGGCGGTATCTCTTTGTCGACCTCCGGAACGATACCCTCCGGCCGTTTGAGAACACTGTCATCGTGGCCCTGGTGAGTTCCACACTGGCCCTTGTCCTCGGCACCGGCGCCGGGTACGGTCTGCTGCGATTTCACTACCGGCCGCGCCTCAGCGCCATCCTGCTGTTTACCGCCACTGCCGTGCTGGTGATCGCGGCAATGGCCGAACGAGTCCACGGATTGGCGGCGATCGGCGGCGGGGTGTTGCTGTTTCTGCTGGTGCGGGCCGTGCTGGGGCGCAGCGGGCGCACAGTGGGCAACGACGACATCGCGTTCTGGATGATCTCCCAGCGGATGCTGCCGCCGGTGGCGGTGGTGATTCCCATCTACGTGATGTTTCAGCGGCTGAGTTTGCTGGACACCCGGGCCGCGCTGATCATCACGTATACTGCCGTGAACCTGCCCATCGTGGTGTGGTTGATGCGCGACTACTTCCGCAACATTTCGCTGGAGCTGGAAGAGAGCGCCGCCATCGACGGCGCGTCACCGTATCGCATCTTCTGGTCGATCGTATTGCCGCTGGCCACGCCCGGTCTTGCCGCAACGTTTTTGCTCGTGCTGGTTTTCTCGTGGAATGAGTATTTGTTCGCGTTGTTTCTCACCAGCGCGAACGCGCAGACCCTGCCGCTGAGTATCGCGGCACAAAACGCCACGCGCGGTCCGATGTGGTGGTACATGTCGGTGCTGATCCTCATCATGATCACCCCCGTCATCGCCATGGCCATCGCCCTGGAACGCTATATTGCCAAGGGCCTCCTCGTGGGCGCGCTCAAGGGATGATTCGCAGGCCGTTGGGATCCACCGGCCTGCTGGTCACCCCCCTGTGCATCGGGTGCGGCGCGCTGGCCAGCATGCCCGAGGATTTCGGCTATGCCGTGCCCGAGGCGCAGGCGCTGGCCACGCTGCGCCTGGCATTCCAGAGCCCGATCAATTTTCTCGATACCGCCGCGGCCTACGGAGACGGGGAGAGCGAGCGCCGGATCGGCCTGGTGCTGCGGGAACTCGGCGGCCTGCCCGCCGGCTACGTTGTGTGCACCAAGGCGGACCGCAATCTGCGGACCGGTGAGTTCAGCGGCGAGCAGATCCGGCGTTCCGTCGACCGCAGCCTGCGGCTGCTGGGGCTGGACCGTCTGGCGCTGGTGTTCTTGCACGATCCCGAACACACCACGTTTGAACGCGTCATGGCCGGCGGCGGGCCGCTGGAGGTCTTGCAGCGGTTCAAAGACCAGGGCGTGATCGAGCACCTGGGGATCGCCGGAGGGCCGGTCGACCTGCTGCGCCGCTACGTGGACACCAGGGCGTTTGAGGTCGTGATCACCCACAACCGCTACACGCTGCTGCATCGCAGCGCAGAGCCGCTGATCGACCATGCCACCAGGATGGGCGTGGCCGTCCTCAACGCGGCTCCCTACGGCAGTGGCATTCTGGCCAAAGGGCCCGAGGCGTACCCGCGGTACGCGTACCGGGAGGCGGCCACGTCTGTGGTGGAGCGTGCCCGGCGTATGGCCGGCCTCTGCCGCGAGGCCGGCGTTCCGCTCGCCGCGGCCGCGTTGCAGTTTTCCGTGCGCGATCCGCGGATCGTTTCCACGATTGTGGGTGTGAGCCGTCCCGAACGCATCGCGGACACAGTGGACCTGCTCACCCGGCCCATCCCTGACGAGCTCTGGCCGCGGCTGGATACGCTGGCCGAACGGGAAGGGGATCCGGAGGCCGGCGGCAAGTCACGGGTGCAGAGATGACGACGGTCGCCGTGGTGACCGGCGCTGGCCAGGGCATCGGGCGCGCCATCGCCCGCCGGCTCTGCGGTGACGGATTTGCCGTGGCGCTGGTGGACCTCAATGCGGGTGGGTTGGCCGAGACGGCAGAGGAACTCGGGCGTGACGGCGCGCAGACGCTGCAGGTGCAGGCGGACCTGACAGAGATCGGGAACATCGCGCGCGCGATCGACCAGGTCGGGGAGGCGTGGGGCCGCATCGACGCGCTGGTCAACAACGCGGGACGGGAAGTCACCAGGCCGTTTCTCGAGACCACGGAAGCCGATTGGGACGCGATGCTCACTCTCAACCTGCGGACCGTGTTCTTCGCCACCCAGCTGGCGGCGCGCGCCATGATCGCCGGCGGCGTACACGGCCGGATCGTCAATATCGCCTCGATCGCTGGCCGTTCCGGGCGGGCCGACCAGGCGGCCTACGGGGCGGCGAAGGCCGGAGTCATCAGCGTCACGCGCTCGGCCGCCCTGGCCCTGGCTGCTCGCGGGATCACCGTGAACGCGGTCTGCCCGGGCGTGGTGGACACGGCCATGACACAGCGCATCCACGACATCCGGTCCAAGATGGCCGGGATCAGCCCGGAGGAGTCCCTGCGGCGCATGATCGCGCGCATCCCCCTCGGGCGCATCGCCAGCCCGGACGACGTGGCCAGGGCCGTGGCATTCTTCTGCTCGCCGCAGGCCGAGTATGTGACCGGCCAGGCGCTCAACGTCTGCGGCGGGATTGAGATGGACTAGTTGTGTTTGTCATTGCGAGGCGCGTAGCGCCGTGGCCGCGCAGGGAATTCAATTTTGTCATTGCGAGGCACGAAGTGCCGAAGCAATCTCCGGTCCGGCGCTAGATTGCTTCGCTCCACCCTGCACCATATGGTGCAGGCCTACGCTCGCAATGACAGATTGAGTGTCTGGAGCGACGGCCCTGCCGGCGCTCGATGACAGAGGGTTGCGCCATGCGTGAACTGCATGTTGCCCTAATCAGCGGCCCGCAGTATGACCGGCTGGCGCAGCTGCTGCCGGCGTTTGAGCGCCGGCATGGATACCGCGTCAGCGTCGAGGTCCAGCTGCCCCACGTCGAGTTGAACGCCCGCATGGCCGCCGACCTGGGCACTCCGCACGGGCCGTATGACCTCATCTCCACGCACACCAAGTATGCGCCGTCGCAGGCCGCGCATCTCCGCCCGCTGGATGAGCTATTAGCCGCGGAGGACCTGGCGGATTTTTTCCCGCGTGTTGTGGAGTTGTGCCGCATCAACGGGATGTTGCTGCAGCTGCCGCGGAACTTCGACGCCCGTCTGTTGTTCTATCGCGCCGATCTCATCGCCGCCCCGCAGAGCTGGGAGGACGCCGCCGCGCAGATGGCCCGCCACGCCCGCCCGGGGTTCTTTGGGTTCGCGTTTCCCGGCAGGCATTCCGGGCTGTTTGGCACCTTTTATGAACTGTTGGGGATGGCCGGTGGGGACCTGTTCGATGCGCACCTGCGCCCCATCTTCAACGACGCCGCGGGCATCTGGGCGCTGCGGTTCTTGCACCGGCTGCACACCCTCGACCGGGTCACCCCTCCGGACCTGCTGCAGCGCTGGTACTACGACGAGGTCTCAGAAGAATTCCGCCGGGGCCACGTGCTGATGGTCGGCGACTGGCCGGGCTTCTATGGCCTGTACAAAGACCCACAGACGTGCGCGGTGATCGAGCAGTTCGATACGGCTGTCTACCCGGCCGGCCCGGCCGGGGTGCGCAAATCCTACGCCGGCTGTCACTCATTTGCGATTCCAAAGGCCGCGCCGGATGTCCAGGGGGCGCTCCTGCTGCTTCACTATCTCATCAGTCCCGAGGTGCAGTACGTTGAGGCGTCTCGGAGCGGGCACACGCCGGTCCGCCGCACAGTGTTTGACCGGGTGAAGGGCGAGCTGCCCGAGGGCAGCCGAGACGCCCGGCGGATGGCGGCGCTGGAACGGACCATCGAGCATTACGCGATGATTCCACCAAAGTTTGCGCGCTACCCGATGGTGGAAGACATCCTGTGGTCAGGCGTGCAGCAGGCCATCACCGGGGCGGTGACGCCCCAGGCGGCACTGCAGGCAATGGAGCGGCAGGTGGAGGAGGCGCTGCGATGATCCGGGGCCTGTGGCATGTTTCGTTCACCGTCAGCCACCTGGAACGCTCCGTGGAGTGGTACACGAAGGTGCTGGGGTTGGAGTATGTCCGCGGACAGGTGCAGGACAACGCCTACACGCGCGCGCTGGTGGGATTTCCCGACGCCCGGCTCAAGGTGGCGCAGCTGCGGATTCCCAACCTGACCATCCCGGTGTCGCGGCACCACATCGAACTGGTGGAGTACGAGCATCCCCGCGGTGCGGCGATTCAGCTCGCGACGAACTCGCCGGGGGTCGGGCACTGGGCGTTCGTCGTTGACGACATTCACGCCGAGGTCGCCCGTCTCCGAGGGCTCGGCGTCCGCTTCAAGTCTGAATCCCCGAATCTCATCACCGAGGGTGTGAACCGGGGCGGGTACACGATTTACTTCCTGGATCCGGATGGGATCACGCTGGAATTTATGCAGCCTCCCGCCTAAGCACCGATCGCCCGGATAATGCGGTCGCACAGGGCCATCGTCTTCACATTGTCGGCGGCGGACGGCTGCGGTTCGGTGCCGCTGCGCAAGCACTCCAGGAAGTGCGCGACTTCCCCGACGTAGCCGTTCAGGTAGAGATCTTTGAAACCTCCCGATGCCGAAGTGTGCACCGATGTGAGAACACGATCCTCCTCATCGATCGTCTGCCAGCGCGGATGGTCGGACGGGGCCGGGCGGTCGGTGTGGGCGACGACCCGGGCGAGGTTCTCGACCCTGGCGAAGCCGTGGGTCCCAGTCACGGTCAACTCCTCGTAGTGGCGCGTCCAGGCCGGCACGCCGGCGAAGAATAAGCCCCCAATCTCCCCGTGGTCGAAGCGGAGCGAGAAGCACTGGTCGACCTGAATCTCCCGGGTGTTGCGGAACCCGCGGACCTCGGCGACCTCCCCGAAGAGGTACCGGCACAGGTCCACGTAATGAATCCCGCCGGTCTTGATGAACCACTCGTCGTCCCACCCCGGGCGCGACCCGATGGCGAACATCCCGTGCAGCGAGAGAGGATCGCCGAATCCCGGTTCGTGGATGGACTGCTTGATCGAGACATAGGCCGGGGCGAATCGTTTCATAAAGCCGACCATCACCGGTTTCCCGGCTCGCGCGGCAAGGCTGGCGATCTCGCCCGCTTCACGCTCATGAAGCCCGACCGGTTTCTCGGCGAAGACCGGCAGCCCCGCGCGCAGCGCCTCGCGGACCAGGCCGGCCTGTTCCTTCTCCGGCGCGATCACAAGGACGGCATCGAGGGACTCCCGGCGCAACATCTCCGCCGGGCTGGCATACGCACGCGCGGCGCCGAATTCCGCTGCGGCCGCCTGGGCGCGGTCCAGATGGCGCGCACAGACCGCGGCGATCTGAGCGCCTGCCAGTTTTGCCGCCGGGTAGATGTTAGCCCTGGCGTGCCGTCCTGTTCCGATGACGCCGATCCGCGGCTGATCCACCGTCAGCGCTCCGCTTGGCCCCGAAAATCCGCCAGAGCAGATTTTCGGGGACCCGAACCAGGGTCGTACGATCCGAGAGAGAAACTGTGGGATAGAGGGATTATCCCTTTATCCCCGTATCCCTTTATCCCCATGTCCCGTATGACTATTTCGCGATTTCGTGGCGCCCGCGTCAAACGGATTGAAGATCCGAACTTACTGGTGGGCCGCGGCACATTCGTCGACAATATTGCCGTGCCAGGAGTCTGGCACGTCGCGGTGGTGCGCAGTCCCCATGCGCACGCCCGCATCCGCAAGGTGCGCGGCCTGACGAAATACGTGGTGGCCGCCCGCACCCTCGGCAGGTCCATCATGCTCCCCGGCGATATCGGCGGCGGTGCGGTGGCGCCGCATCCTGCGCTGGCAGTCGGACGGGTGCACTATGTTGGGCAGCCCGTGGCCCTGGTGCTGGGGCAGAGCCGCGAGGAGGCCGCCGACCGCGCGCAGCAGGTAGACGTCGAGTACGAACCGCTGCAGCCGGTTGTGGATCCCGAGGCAGCGCAGGACCGGCGCGCCTCGATCCTGCACCGGCGCCTGGGGACCAACGTGGCGTACCGGACGTCGTGGACACACGGAAGAGTCGCCCAGGCCTTCTTGTCCGCGGAGGTCACGATTTCGCAGCGGATCCGGCACCAGCGCATCGCCGCCATTTCCCTAGAGGGCCGGGCGGTGCTGGCGGTTCCCCCGCAGGGCCACGACAGGATCCTGACCGTCTGGTCTTCCACGCAGATGCCCCATGCGCTGCGCGACGCCCTGGAGGAACGGCTGCCGTTGCGGGGCATGCGGGTGCGCGTGATCGCTCCCGACGTGGGCGGCGGGTTTGGGGCGAAGGGGAGTATCTATCCAGAGGAAGTGCTCGTGCCGTGGCTGGCGCTGCGGCTGCGCCGGCCGGTGAAGTGGATCGAATCCCGCCGCGAGCACCTGCAGACGATCTGCCACGGCCGGAGCCAGTTCGCCGATGTCGCGCTGGCCGCGTCGCGTGACGGCCGCATCCAGGGACTGCGGCTGCGCGTGGTGGCCGATCTCGGCGCCTATCTGATGTCGACGACCGCCGAGATCCCTCCGCTCACCCTCGAGATGGCCACCGGTCCCTACGCGATTCGACATGTCGAGGCAGAGCTGGTCGAAGTGTATACGACCAAAGTTCCCACGGGAGCGTACCGCGGGGCAGGCCGCCCTGAAGCGACGTTCTACCTGGAGCGGGCGATCGATCTTCTCGCCCGGACCCTGGGGCTCGATCCGGCACTGGTCCGGCGGCGGAACTTCATTCCGCCTGAGGCCTTTCCGTATCGCGCGCCATCGGGGGCCGTCTACGACAGCGGTGACTACGCGCGCGCCCTCGATCGCGCCCTGGAGGTGAGTGCGTATTCCCAGTGGCGTGAGCGCCAGGCGAAGGCAAGGCAAGCGGGCCAGTACCTGGGCATTGGGCTCTCCAGTTACGTGGAGACATGCACGTACGGTTCCGATGCGTCCCGCGTCGAGCTGGACGCCCAGGGGCGCGTCACGGTGTTGAGCGGGACCTCTCCTCACGGTCAGGGGGGTGCCACAGGATTTGCGCAGCTCGTCGCCGATGCGCTGGGGCTTGAGGTGCAGCAGATCAGCGTCGTCACCGGAGACACCGCACGCATCCCGGACGGTGATGGGACGGCGGGCAGCCGGACGATGGTCGTTGGCGGCTCGGCCGTGTACCGCGCAGCGCAGCGCCTGCGGCAGTTGCTGGCGGAGCGCGCGGCCAGGCGGTTGGAGGCGTCGGTGAAAGATCTGGTCTTTGCCGGCGGGCGGATTTTTGTCGCCGGGGTACCCAGCCGCGGCGTGGCGCTGCGTGACATGGTGGGCGCCCGGCAGAAGGTGCTGCGGGCGAGTGGGCAGTACACGGTGCGGGGCTCGACGTTCCCGTTTGGCACGCACGTGGCGGTCGTCGAGGTGGATCCACAGACCGGCGACGTCAGGTTGCTGCACCACTTCGCCGTGGACGATTGCGGGGTGGTGATCAATCCGCTACTGGTCGACGGGCAGATTCACGGAGGGGTTGCCCAGTCCATCGGCCAGGCGTTGTATGAGGCCGCGGAGTACGATGACTCCGGGCAGCTGGTGACGGGATCACTGCTGGACTACGCGATTCCCCATGCCGCGATGATTCCGCTGATCACCACCACGCGCACAGAAACGCCCTCGCCTCGCAACCCGCTCGGGGCGAAAGGCGTCGGGGAGGCGGGGACCATCGGCTCACTTCCGGCGGTCGTGAACGCCGTGATCGACGCGCTGGCGCCGTATGGCGTGCGCCATCTCGACATGCCCCTCACCCCTGCCAGGATTTGGGCTGCAACCCGGATTAAGGCCGGGACGGGTGACTAACGACCCGCGCGGTAGGCTACCAGCAGACCATCCCGCAGCGGGACGATAGAGCTGATCCATCCGGGATCGGAGGTAATGAGGGTGGTTAGCCGGCGGACGCCTTCGGTCTCTTCCGTCTGGTCCTTGGCGTCGAAGATCTGCCCGTGCCAGAACATGTTGTCCACGATGAGCACCCCGCCGGGGCGGAGTTTC
>VBAI01000223.1 GCA_005882295.1 Candidatus Segetimicrobium genomatis
GTGATGAACCGCTCGAAGAATTCCTGCTCGACCTCATGCAGGAAGCCGATCAACAGGGGCTTGGGCTGATTCTGCGTGGCCTGATACGAAATGTACAGCTCGACGATCTGGGGCTCCCCATCAGACGGGCGAGGCAACGACCGCGCCACGACCGCCGGGAGGTGGACCTCGTAGCCGATGCCACCCGCTTCCACCACGATCACTTCGTCGGCGCGCCGGAGGATCAGGCCTCGTAGATACGCGATCATGGCGCGACCTCCTGAGTCTGCAGCCGCAGCGGGACACCGGCGCGAGACAGGGCGGTCAGGCAGATGGCGACCGCATCGGACACGTGCGCGTCGAGCGGCTCCCTCCGGCGGAGCAACCGCTGCACCGCTGCCTGCATCTGCCCTTTGCTCGCCGCGCCAAACCCCGCGATCGCCTGCTTGACCGCAGCCGGGGGAAATGCGGTTACCTCGATCGCCAGTTCAGCGGCAGCCAGACAGACCACTCCCCGAACGTGGCCCATCAGGATCGCTGTCCGGGGATATCGCTGGGTCGCATAGATATCTTCCACCGCGACCTGCAAGGGACGCCGCTGTTCCAGGAGTACGCGAAGCGTACTGTGAATTCGCTGGAGACGATCAGACAGTGGGGCGTCGTCATCGGTGCGGACGAGCCCATGGTCAACGAGCTGTACCCCTCCGGGCAGACCCTGCAGGAACGCATAACCGGTGGCCCGCAGCCCTGGATCGACGCCGAGGATCAGCATGATCGAACCTGTGTTCGGATTATAGCACGGCGAACGGCCGTCGTATTGACCGCAATGGGAGTTCGCCTTCTGAGGAGATTGCTCCTGGCAACGGGTCGGGCAGTCCGGCAGTCGGGCTGTCGCGCGGTCGCCGGGTCAGGCTGTCACGCAGTCAGGCAGTCGCGCAGTCGCGGCAAATAGGGCAGTCACGCGACCGCCGATCGCGCGACCGTTCGACCGCGTCAGTTATCCCACTTGCTGCAGAATCTCGTCGGGGACGTCGAAGTTCGCGTAGGCGTGCTGAACGTCGTCGTGATCTTCCAGCGCCTCCATCAGGCGCAACACATGCTGGGCCTCTTTCCCTTCCACCCGCACGGTGGTCTTCGGCACCATCATGATGTCTGCCGAGACGATGGGCAGGCGAGCCCGCTCAACGGCCTGCTTGACCTTGAAGAACCGGTCAGGTGGGGTCACGATCTCGTACACGTCGCCCGATGTGCGGACGTCCTCGGCTCCGGCCTCGAGCGCCGGCGACAGAACATCGTCGGCGCTCGAGGCCGGAGCCGAGGACGTCCGCACATCGCTGGCGGCACGGTTTCTGTTGTCGGTGAGGACCTCGACCAGCACCGCGACCCCACCGGGCGCGTACCCCTCGTAGGTGATGGTTTCAAAGGTCGCACCCTCGGCCCCACCGGCGCCGCGCTGAATCGCGCGCTGGATGTTGTCGTTGGGCATCCCAGCCTCGCGGGCGTGGTCGATTGCCGTTCGCAGGCGAGGGTTGCCATCGGGGTCGCCCCCGCCCTCCTTGGCGGCCACGGCGATCTCGCGCGCAAGCTTACTGAACAGCTTGCCCCGCACCTGGTCTACCTTTTCCTTTTTCAGCCGGATGTTGTGCCACTTAGAATGGCCGGACATGCCCCACACCACCTCACACCGGGAGAATTCCTCTTGAATTGTACTACGGGGCGGGCTCTCTAGCCAGCGCGCGGCGATCGATCGTTGACACGTTGGAGCGTTGAAACGTTGAACCGAAGTTTGGCGAGCGTCAGACCAGGCATTCTCGCTTCAACGTTCCAACGCTTCAGCGTTCCAACGTGTCCGCCGGAGCTCGTGGCCGTCACAGTGATGACGTACTGCACGCCGCTGAGGTGCAGCGCGGGGCGGAACAGGTAAGAGAAGTGGCCGTCGTTGGTCACCGGCACGCGGGTCTCCGCCACGTTGATCTTCATGAAGCTTCCCTGCACCACAACCGAGAGGCTCACCGTGGCATTGGGATCGGTCGCGCCCTCGATCATGAATGGTGACGAGACCTCCTGGCCCTGCGCCGGCGCAGTGATGCTCAGCGGAATGGACACAACGACCGTACTGGTGCCATCCGGGGGCGGCGTGGAGGGTGTGCTCACATCGAACTCCGTGGGCTCCGTGCCGCGAATGAAGACCTCCGTGCGAGGATTCGGACACCGGCTGGTCGCCAGCATTCCGGAGGTGCCACAGACGGTGGCGTTCACCACCCCGTCCGGCCGCTGCCAGTCCTCTGGTGCCGTGTCCTGCACCGCCACTTTCATGTAGGCTCCCCAGATTCGCGCGGGCACGGTGCCGCCGACCACACGGTTCATCGGCGTGTTGTCGTCGTTCCCCACCCACACGGCGGTGGTCAGGTACGGAGTGAATCCAATAAACCAGGCGTTATGATAGTCGTCCGTGGTCCCGGTCTTGCCCGCGGCCGGCCGGCCGATGTTGGCCGCCGTTCCCGTACCCCGCAGGATGACGCCCTTCAGCAGGTCGGTCATCATGTACGCGATATCTGCGCCCAGCGCCAGCGTGCGCCTCGACGTGCGCTCTTCCAGCACTCTGCCCTCGCGATCGGTGACCCGCAGAATCGCAATGGGGTCGGCGTGCACACCCAGGGTGGCCAGCGTCCCAAAAGCGGAGGCCATCTCCATCAGCGTGACGTCATTCGTCCCCAGGGCCAGTGACAGGTTCGGCTGCAGCGCGCTGGTGATGCCCATGCGCTTGGCATAGTCGACGACCGCTTGCGGCCCGACCTCGTTGATAGTCTTGATCGCCGGGATGTTGATGGACTGCTCCAGCGCCTCCCGCATCATCATGGGGCCGCGATAGGTATCGTCGTAGTTCTTGGGTGTCCAGATGCTGTCCTCAGGCTTGACGGTGCCGAAGATTTCGAACGTCACCGGTTCGTCGACAATAATCCTCGTCGGCGTCATGCCCTTCGCCACGGCCGCCGTGTAAATGAACACCTTAAACGAGGACCCGGGTTGCCGCCGCGCCTGCCAGGCTCGGTTGAACTGGCTCTCTGCGAAGTCGTACCCGCCGATCATCGCTTTGATATAACCGGAGCGGGGGTCCAGCGTCACCAGGGCCCCCTGCGTCACCTCGAGCTTGTCCTTCTGGGCCTGATCGATGCCGGCGCGGATGGCCTTCTCGGCTTCGGCCTGCATCTTCGGATCCAGCGTCGTGTACACCCGGAGTCCGCCATTGTAGACGAGATCTTCGCCGTAACGCTCGAGCAGATACGGCAGGATGTAGGACACGAAATAGGGCGCGCGGATGCCGATCAGCCCCGCGTTTCCTTCCTGGGACAGTTTGATCGATTGCACGGCCGCGCCGTCCGCCTGCTTCGGAGTGATGTAGCCTAGGTCGGCCATGCGCCGGAGCACGGTCCGCTGCCGTTCCTTGGCCAGTTCCAGGTTCTGAAACGGCGTCGCGACCGAGGGGGAACGGATGATGCCGGCCAGCATCGAGCTTTCGGCCAGGTTCAGATCGCCGGCTGATTTCCCATAGTACACGCGCGCCGCCATCTCCACGCCGTACGCGCCGTTGCCAAAGTACACCTGATTGAGATAACGTTCGAGGATCTCATCTTTGGTGAGCCGCCGCTCGATCTCCAGAGCCAGCATCATCTCGGCGAGCTTCCGGCTGACCAGGCGCCGCTGGGTAAGGAACATGTTGCGGGCCAGCTGCTGGGTAATCGTGCTCCCGCCTTCCACCACCTCGCCGGCCAGCAAGTTATGGAGGATGGCCCGCAGCGTACCGCGGAAATCGACCCCATGATGCTGATAGAAGCGGTCGTCCTCGACCGCGATGACGGCCTGTCGCAGTTCCCTTGGGATTCCGTCCAGTGGGACGGACGCCCGGTTTTCCCGGTAGAGACTGGCGATCAGCTCGTTGTTGGCGCCGTAGATACGCGTCGCCTCATCGGGCGGCGAATACAGGCTCGAGACGTCCGGCAGCCGGCGGTTGAATGCCAGCGCCATACCCGCCACCACACCGGACCCCGAGACCACCAGCGCGAGGAACACCGCGAGGGCGATCAGTCCGACGCGCATCCATCCCACGCGGTCAGACGGCAGCTTCGCCCGCCACCCTGGAGCCCGGGTGCGGATCGACTTCAGAGCTTTGCGGTAGACCTCCATCGAGGCCTGCCTCGCTCGCTCGGCCTCCTGCCGCACCCGCTCGGCATGTTTTCCCGTCTTGCTGCGCCAGTCGTTCATCAGACCGGACTCATTGTACCACGATACCCGGGGGGGACCCCCCAGGAGGCGACATTGACCCAAAAGGGCTATTGTGAATTGCCAATTGACGATTGTGAATTGAAGGCGTGGACGCGCGTGCGATGCAGGAGAGAACATTTCAGTTCGGCCTCGCTATCCTACGCCTGGCATCGTCCCTTCCCAAGACGAAGGAAACGGAGGCCATCGTCCGACAGATCGTGCGATCCGCCACGTCCGTTGGCGCCAACTACCGCTCGGCATGTCGCGCCAAATCAAAGGCCGACTTCGCATTCAAGCTGAGTATTTCGGAGCAGGAGGCTGACGAAACTCTCTACTGGCTTGAGGTCCTCATCGGGTCAGGGTACTTGACGCAATCTAGCGTCGCAGGCCTAGTGAAAGAAGGTCATGAGCTTCTAGCGATCCTAACCTCGTCAGGCCGAACCGCCAGGGCCTCAATCCACAATTCACAATCCACAATTCAAAATTCTTGACTGATCTAAACACCAGTAGAATCCGCTATAATACGGTAGTCATCTGTATCCAGTGGGGACGTAGCTCAGTTGGGAGAGCGCCGCACTCGCATTGCGGAGGTCGTGGGTTCGACTCCCATCGTCTCCACCAGGAAAGATGAGGTCGTGGGTTCGACTCCCATCGTCTCCACCAGGAAAGATTGAGCGGGTCCGCCTTTGGGCGCGCTCAATCTTTCCTGGTAAGTTAGTGGATCGAACCCACGACCTGAGGGGGATGTGGGGGAGTGAAACTCCCCCGGGGTGGTAAGGGGTGGAATCGGAGGGGCTAGCCCCTCCGAGGAGCGAGCCGCGACTTCAAATTCCGCTCGGGGCCCCATGAGTCCAGAACTCATGGGGGTCGCGGCGAGCGACGGTCGGGCGGTTCGAATCCGGTCGTCTCCACCAAAAGACTGAAGTTCCCTGCTTGGACAACCGGATTCGAACCGGCGACCTGAGGGGGGAGCGGGGGAGTGAAACTCCCCCTAAGTGTTAAAGGGGGCAGCGAGCGCCGGAGTTTCGAGCACTCGTATTACGAAACTCCTGCGCGAGCGATCAGGGGGATTAGTCCCCCTGAAGCGTGCGCCGTCTGCGGCGCGCCGCTGGTCGGGGGTTTGAATCCTATCGTCTCCACCATCCGCACTGCGCCTACCTCACGGGTGAGCTTTCCGGCGGCGGAGTCCCCTTCGCTCCGAGGAATAGGGCCTCGAAATCAGAGCGTCCGAGGAGATCGTCAGGAGGCCCTTCGAGCCTGACGGTCCCCGACACCATGACCATTGTCCAATTCGCGATCTGCATGGCCGCTTTGGCCCGCTGCTCGACGAGCAGCACCGCCTTCCCGAGGCGGGCCAGCCCCCGGATTCTCTCCCGCAACAGTATATCCGCCAGCTGAGGGGAGAGGTTCGCGGTCGGCTCATCGACGATTAGCACGAGGGGATCGAGCATCAGCACGCGGGCGATAGCCAGCATCTTACGCTCGCCCCCGCTCAGCTTATCGGCCCGCCGCCGGAGCATCGCGCGGAGGGCGGGAAACACGGAGCAGACCTCCTCGATGCGTTGCGGGATGACAGACGGCTTGAGGAGGTAGCCGCCCACCTCCAGATTCTCCATCACCGTCAGGGGCTCGAAGATGTCGCCGACCTGGGGGACGTACCCGATGCCGCGCCGCGCTAGGTCTTCAGGGGGCAGATTCGTCACGTCGTGCTCGCCCAGTCTCACGGTACCCTGTGAGATGTGGAGGATTCCGACGAGGGCCTTCAAGAGCGTGCTCTTCCCAGCGCCGTTCGGCCCAATGACGGCGACGATTTCGCCTGTGCCGATGCTCAGCGACACGTCCCGGACCACGGGGACCGCGCCATATCCAGACATCACGCGATCGGCAACCAGGAAGGGTTGAGGCCGCGACCGCCGGTCAGCCGACGAGGTAGGCATCGACGATTTCGCGCTGCTGCCGGAGGACGCTCATGGAACCGCGCCCGATGATCTTGCCCTGAGCCATGACGATCACGGGATCGCAGAGGCGGTCGACCATCGAGAGCTCGTGCTCGACCATCAGAATCGCCAGGCCGTCCTGACGCAACCCCTCGATGACATCGGCGATCTCATCCACGATCGCAGGGTGCACGCTCGCCATCGGTTCGTCCACGAGCAGGACGCGGGGCATCAGCATCAGCGCGCGCATGATCTCGACCAGACGCTTCTGGCCGCCGCTCAGGCCAGCCGCATACTCGGATTCCTTCTCGCTCATCTGGAACCGGGCCAGTAACTCCCGCGCCCGCTCCACCAGGTCCCGCTCCTCTGTCCCCCAGTACCGTTTGCCGCGCAACGCTCCCAACAGCGACTCCCCTCTGTGCCGGGGGACCGCGACCAGGAGGTTCTCGAGGACCGTGAGCTGGCCGAACTCAGAGGAGAGCTGGAATGTGCGCACCAGACCCCGCCGCGCTCTCTGATACGCGGGCAGATGGGTGATGTCCGCCCCGTCTAGGTAAATGCGCCCCGCCGAGGCTGGAAGCGTACCCGCGAGAACGGCTAGAAGCGTGGACTTGCCGGCGCCGTTCGGTCCAATGAGCCCCGTGATATGGCTCGCGGGAACCGCCAGCGACACCCCATCCACCGCCCGCAGGCCTTCGAAATGCCGCTCCACCGCCTCCGCCCGCAAGAGCGCCTCCACCCGGTGTGAGGAAATACCGCGCAGGCGATCGGTCTGTGTCAATTCCCGTGCTGGACCGCGCGCTGGGGCCAGCCGGTCTCGATACACTCGTCGCACCTCGGGGAGCGTCCCCCGAGGGTGGAACCACATGAAGCCGATGACAAGGAGCCCGATCGCCACCCACTGCATCGCCGGGATAAATCCGGGAGGGCCGAAGTTCGGGAGAAAGCGCGTCGCCTCTTCGAACCCCACAGGGACGAGGAGCGCGCCGAGCACGGCGCCGAGATTGTTGCCCAGGCCGCCCACGATCAGAGCGGCGAAGAGCACAATGGTTTCCGGATAAAGCCAGGTGGCTGGCGACCACACTCCGATGAAGCCCACGAGGATCGCGCCGCTCCACCCGGCGATAACTCCACCGACGACAAACATCACCATCTTGAGCCCAACGAGATTCTTCCCTAGCGCCGCGGCCGCCAGCTCGCGATCCCTCATCGCCCTTAGGGTCCGCCCATAAGGCGAATAGACGATGCGGTTGGCGGCGACGAAGACAACGGCACAGGCGAGTGCCGTCAGGCTGACGAACAGCCACTGGTACCCCACGGTATCAGTGTCAAGCACCCCCGCCAGCGGAGGCGGTACCAGGGACAGGCCGGCGGCTCCATTCAGGAAGGGCCTCGCGTTCGTGATCACGGTGTTGGCGATAACCGAGAGCACCAGCAGCGCGATCCC
>VBAI01000224.1 GCA_005882295.1 Candidatus Segetimicrobium genomatis
TGAACTTTATACCGGTACTGGGTGATCTGATAGTTCTTAGGAAGATCCGGGTAGTAATAGTTCTTCCGGTGGAATTGACTGGTGGGGTGCACTGTGCAGCCCAGCGCGGCCGCCGTGCGCAGCCCCAGGTCGACCACCTTTCGGTTGAGGACCGGCAGCGACCCCGGCAATCCCAGGCAGACAGGGCAGATCAGCGTGTTGGGTGGCGCGCCGAACGTCACCGGGCAGGCGCAGAACATTTTCGAGGCCGTCAAGAGCTGCACATGGATCTCCAGACCGATGACGACTTCGAACTGCATCGCGAGCCTTTGCGTGTTCATCAGTGATCCAACAATTCCGGTCCGTCATTGCGAGCCCGAAGGGCGAAGCAATCTCGCTTTGACAGGAGATTGCTTCGTCGCTCCGCTCCTCGCAACGACAGAATCAGAGTCAGCCCACTTATTTCCGTGTTCTCGTCTTCCTGAATTTCCTCGATGGTCGCTTCCGCGTCCTTGCGCTTCCGCGCTTCTCTGTTTCGCGTTCCCGCGTTCCCGCGCTCCGCCCCGAGTCCGCGTGGGGGATCCCGCGTTCCCGTTTTTCAACAATCGGTGGCCGCCGCGTGTGCCACTCCGTCGTTTGCTCGTAGGCGTGCGCCGCGCGCAGCACCGTGGTTTCGTCGAAGGGTTTCCCAATCAACTGCAACCCGACGGGCAGGCCGCCGGGGAACCCGCACGGCACCGAGATGCCGGGCAAGCCCGCCAGATTCACGGGGATCGTGTAGATGTCCGCCAGGTACATCTGCAGCGGGTCGTCCACCTTCTCGCCCAGGCGAAACGGAACTGTAGGGGACACCGGCATCAACACCAGGTCCACCCCCTCGAGCGCCCGCAGGAACTCCTGCCGGATCAGCGTGCGCACCCGCTGGGCCTTCAGGAAGAACCCTTCATAGTAGCCGGCGGACAGGGCATACGTGCCGAGCATGATCCGCCGCTTCACCTCGTTGCCAAATCCCTGCCGCCGCGTGCGGGTGTACATGGTGAAGAGGTCGTCGGTGGGCACCCGCAACCCATACTGCACGCCGTCGTACCGGGCCAGGTTGGCGCTGGCCTCGGAGGTGGCCAGCAGATAGTACGTGGGCAGCGCGTACGGGAGGGACGGCAGCGACACCTCTGTCAGCACGGCGCCCAGGCCACCGAGGTGCGTGGCGGCCGCCTGCACGGCAGCCCGAACTTCCCTCTGCAGTCCCTGGCCAAACGCCTCGCGGGCGATCCCAATCCGCAGACCCTGCACCCCCCGCGACAGCGCCGCGGGGTAGTTGTCGACCGGCAGATCGACAGATGTTGAGTCCTTTGGATCGCGGCCGGCGAGCACGTGCAGCAGCAGCGCGGCATCGGAGACGGTGCGTGCCATCGGGCCGATCTGATCCAGTGAGGAAGCGAAGGCGACCAATCCGTACCGGGAGATGCGACCGTACGTTGGTTTCATCCCCACGATGCCGGTGAATCCGGCCGGCTGCCGGATGGATCCACCGGTATCGGTCCCCAGAGCCAGCGGGGCCATGCCGGCTGCGACCGCCGCGGCCGAGCCCCCGCTGCTGCCGCCCGGAACGCGCTCCAGGTCCCACGGGTTGCGAGTTGGCCCGAACCCAGAGTTCTCGGTGGACGAGCCCATCGCAAACTCATCCAGGTTGGTCTTCCCTACGATGACGGCGCCAGCGTCCCGGAGGCGCGAGACGACGGTCGCGTCGTAGGGCGGAACCCAGCCCGCCAGGATGCGCGACCCGCAGGTGGTCGGCATGCCGGTGGTACAGATGATATCCTTCACGGCCACCGGGAGCCCCGCCAGCGGCGGGAGCGCATCCCCCCGCGCATACCGACCGTCCCACTCCCGCGCCGCTCGCAACGCCCCCTCGCGGTCGACATGCAGGAACGCGTGCACCGTGGGGTTCAACGCCTCGATCCGGTCGAGGCAGGCACGGATGAGGTCGCTGGAGGTGACCTCCCGGCGGCGAAGGCGTGTCAGCAGGTCGGTGGCCGGGGCGTCGATCAGGATGGCTACTCCGTCTCGATGACGGGTGGCACTTTGAAGAACCCGTTCTCGTGATCCGGCGCACTGGCCAGCACCGCATCGCGCGGAAGCGGCGTGCCGGGGACGTCTTCCCGGAAGATGTTGGTGAGGGCGAGCACATGCGACGTGGGCTCGACGCCGTCGGTGTCCAGCTCATTCAGCGTCGCACAGTACTCAAGGATACTGCCCAGTTGCCGGGTGAAGCGTTGCCGTTCCTCATCAGAGAGTTCGAGGCGCGCCAGACGGGCCACACGGTCAACGATCGACGGGTCGATGGACATTTCACGTCACCTGCCTCATCCTAACAAATCAACGTCTATTGCGTCCATTGCGTCAATTGAGTCTATTGCGTCGATTGCGTCCACATGCAGGTTCACCTGAGGCGACGCAAGGGACGCGATAGACGCAATAGACGCAACAAGACGTCAACGTTCGACATCGAGTGTCAACGTGACACCTTGGTCGGGAGCGGACGGCAGCAAGATCCGGATCGTGTATGTGCCTGGCTGTCGGGCGCGATACCCTTGCTCCACGATGTCCAGCCGCGCATCAGGGATGATGATCGGGGTGGGACCCCCGCTGCTCAGCGCAAGACGGACGGGTTGTCTGGGCTTGACCTGCACCAGAAACGTCCGCGCGGAAATCGCCCCAGCATGGGTCCGGTACTGCCAGGTGATTCCCGGCGCCGCAGGGGGGAGAGTCGCCAGAAGCCCAGCCGCGGTTTCGTCTTCCAGGACTCTGATGCGCCCATTCACGATGCCCACGACGTGCGCAACGCGCGTGCCATCGTCGCGCAACGCGCTGAACACCGCGGCCTCGCGGCCGCTGCCGAGGAGAGCGGCGTCGGGCGAGAGCGGGATCGGGCCGGGCAGTGGTTGAGCGTAGATGCGCTCAGGTCGCCTGCGCCAAGCGTCATACGCCACGATGAAGCCGACGTAGGCGCTGTCCGCCGCGCCCGGATACCGGGGGACAACCGCCACCACGGCCGTTTCCAGGGGTGGTGTCCCATTCATCTCAAGCCGCACGAGTCCTCGCAGGACACTGGCGGGCGGGAGGAGTTCCTGAACCTGCCCCAGCGATGGCGCTGTGACTGGAGGCTGAGTCCACACGGCCACCGCACAGATACCGGCAGTGGCAACGAAGGCGACGGCCAGCCTGCCGCGAGGTGGGAAACGAGTTACGTCGATCCGCGCAGCCGTGGGTCGAGGATATCCCGGAACGCGTCGCCCAGCAGGTTCCATCCCAACACAAACAGGAAGATCACGATACCTGGGAAGACCACCGTATACCAGTACACAAAGGGGTTGCCAGGAACCCCGAGGAACCAGCTGCGGGACATGTTGATCAACT
>VBAI01000225.1 GCA_005882295.1 Candidatus Segetimicrobium genomatis
AAGGAGAAGACCGATCGCAAACGCTGCGAGCACACTGATGGCGGCTGTGCGCATAGGAGATATCCCCCCTTGCCGGATTGTTGATTAGCTGACGATTTTCGATTTCCTCGCCTTCTTTTCCTGGGTCCCGCTGGGGGAGGGACCATGTGTGCGGCGTGGAACCGGCAGACACATGAGCCGATGGGCTACGCAGGCGCGCGGCGCCACGTTTGCCTCGTTGAAGCACCGAAACTACCGGCTGTGGTTCGCGGGCCAGCTGGTCTCGCTATTTGGAACGTGGATGCAGGCCACCGCCCAGGGATTTCTGGTCTTCCAGCTGACGCATTCTCCCGCCTACCTGGGCTATGTCGGGTTTGCGTCCGGCATGCCGACGTGGGTCCTGATGCTCTATGGCGGCGTCGTCGCCGACCGTGTGCCCCGCCGGACGCTGCTGGTGAGCACACAGACCCTGATGATGGCGCTGGCCTTTGTGCTGGCGTTCCTGACGTTCACGGGGCACGTGCAGCCGTGGCACGTGGCCGCCCTGGCGGCCGCGCTCGGCGTCGCCAACGCCTTTGATGCCCCGGCGCGGCAGGCGTTTGTGGTCGACCTTGTTCCACGCGAGAACCTCACCAACGCCATCGCGATGAACTCCACCATGTTCAGTACGGCGACGGCGCTGGGTCCCGCGTTGGCCGGAGTGACCTATGCGGCGTTTGGACCGGCGTGGTGCTTCACCATCAACGGCATCTCGTTCCTGGCCGTCATCGCCGCCCTGCTGATGATGAACCTGGAGGTCCGTCCGGACTCTTCCCGGGCGCGGCGGGCGGATGCCGAACTGCGCGAGGGAATCCAGTACACGCTCTCGCATCCGCCGGTGCGAATGCTGGTCGTCATTGTCGGCATGATCAGCTTGTTCGGCGTCTCAGTCGGCACCCTGATCCCCGCGTGGGCAGTCAAGATCCTGCACGGCAACGCCACGACGAACGGCCTGTTGCAGTCTGCGCGCGGTGTTGGGGCCGTCGGCAGCGCCCTGCTCATCGCTGCGCTGGGAGGAGGCATCCGGCGAGGATCCCTCCTGACGCTGGGCACCGTTGTCCTTCCGCTGACCATCCTGGCGTTCGCCGTCGTCGCAAGCCCCCTGCTCTCTCTGGTGGTCTTGGCGGCGGTCGGTGCGGCGATGGTCCTGATCATGAACCTCGCCAACGCGATGGTGCAGGCTCAGGTGCCCGACGCGCTGCGAGGGAGGGTGATGAGCATCTACAGCCTGGTGTTCTTCGGCGCCATGCCGCTGGGCGCGCTGTGGGTCGGGGCCGCCGCAGAACGCATCGGTGAACCGCGCACGGTGATGGTGAATGCTGCAGTTCTGGTGATCCTCGCCGCGGCGATGAGAACCGCAGCGCCGTGGTTACGAGAGATGGAATAGCAACCTAATGGAAATTGGCGAGACCCTTCAGCCTATCGATGTGCGCCGCGGTATACGGAGGCTTTACTGCGCAGGTGGCCAGAATGCAGTAGATGAATGAGGCGCCTTCCGGTTTGTCCAGCGTTGTCTCGATGCCAACACCGACGACGCGCCGTGTTCCAGGGATCAACACCGGGCCTCCGCTGTTGCCGCGGCTGGCATAGCCGCGAATTTCCATATGTCCACGCTCATCGTACCGTAGCAACGGACCCACCCGCATCATCAGCGCCCGAGATCCATAGCCAACCAGCATCAGAGGATCGCCCACCTGGGGGTATTCGCCAAACGCAGGCTCCAGTGCCGGCAGCCGCTTGTCGCTGACGAACGACATCACCATGACATCGAAGCCGCCATTGGCGCGCCCCGCACTGAAACCAATGACGCGCGCGGTATATGCTTGACTCTGCTGCTGGAAAACAAGCGTTCCGCCCTGGCAGTGGCCGGCTGTGGCGAGCCAGTTCTCATACACGGTGCTCCGACCGCCAAACCCATCGGGGACCTGCCGTACGTCAGACGAAATGATGAAAGCCGTGCATAGGCGCTGATCATCGATGATGAGCCGGCCAACTGCGTCAGTGGGAAACGCCTCCGCGCCTGCTGCTGCGGATCGCCCGAGGATAGCACCGAGCAGGACCAGCATCCCGAACACGCACAGGATTTGGGTCCAGCCCCGTCCCCCTCGCGCCCGGAGGTGGCGATCAGCCCGCAAACCCCGATCCGTAGAGGCGAGTACTGGCTCCACGGCCTGTGTGCCTCTGCAGGGTCAGCCTGATCCTTTGCAGCCTGTGGCGGCCGGCTCTGCCTTTTGCCCCTCATTTCCACCTGATAGCAAGAAACATGCCTGAAATTGCCGGAAAATACGCGTACGGGGGACCGCTGGCTTCAAGGGGACTCGCCGGATGGGGTAACCTGTTATGGGTATTTCCGTCTGGTCTCTGTCACGCCGTGGGCGAGACTCCACAGTCCGATGATCATCTCGCCTTTCTCAATGTCCCACCGGATCAGCGCCGCGCTGTCAATATCGAGAGAGAACACACGGAATGGGAACCCCTCCGGAGGGCGTCTCTTCCACCGGTCGGCATATGCCTGACGGTAGCCTTCCCACAGGTTGGCGCCCTGGACGTCCACCGCCCGCCCGCGCAACTTGAACTCGCCTTCAGACCCATTGGGATCTGAGATCGGGTTGTGGAGCAAACAGCGCGGATCGCGCAACAGGTCAAAGGCCTTCTGTGACCGCATCATGCCCAGCAGCAAGTGTCCATGCGAGAAGAACGGTTCCACCGGATCGATCCGCGGCGTACCGTCCCGCCGGATCGTGGCCACGATGGCGAGCCCCGTCCGCAGCAGGCGCTCGGCCCCCAGCCGCGCCACCTCCGGCGCTGCGGCTTCAAACTCGCTCCAGATCACGTGTGTGGCCTCTGCCTCACACCCCAAGGATACGGCGTGGCGGACCGCGTAACCCTGTAGGGACAAGTCTCATGCCCCTCCACGCATCGGCGAAAGCGTTTCTGGACCAGCGGGCCGCTATGGGTGTCAGGCCCGTGCAGGAGCTCTCGGTCGAAGAGGCCCGGGCCCAGGCGATTCGCGTGGCCCGGGCGGCGGGCCCGGGCGACCCGGTGGCTCGAAGCGAGGACCTCACGATTCCAGGCCCCCTCGGCACGATCCCCATCCGCCTCTACACACCGGTGGACAAGAGTTCCCTGCCGGTCCTCGTCTATTTCCACGGCGGGGGATGGGTGGTGGGGAACCTGGACACGGTAGACCAGTTCTGCCGGATGATGGCGAATGCTGCCGGCTGCATGGTGGTCTCGGTAAACTACCGCCACGCTCCCGAGTACAAATTCCCGGCGGCCGTGGAAGATGCGTACGCGGGCACGCGCTGGGCCTCGCAGCACGCGCAAACATTTCGCGGTGACCCGACACGCCTGGCCGTGAGCGGCTCTAGCGCCGGAGGCAACCTGGCGGCGGTGGTCGCTCTTGCA
>VBAI01000241.1:0-907 GCA_005882295.1 Candidatus Segetimicrobium genomatis
AACAGGCTGACAGAGATTGATGACCCAGTGTACGGAGCGACAAAACCGACCCGATATGAGTACGACGCGGTGGGCAACTTGATCAGGATCACAAACGCGCGAGGCTATGCAACCCAGTTCAGCTACGACGCCGCCAACCGCCTCACACAGGTGACCGACGCCCTTCAGAAGACTACGAAGTATGGCTATGACCCCGTTGGAAACCGAATATCAATGCAGGATCGCAACAGCATGACCACCCACCTGACCCATTCCTACATGTATGATGCCGTCAACCGACTTACCCAGGTCAGCGCTGGTAGCATCACCGTTTCGTACACGTACGACGGGAATGGCAACCGTTCAACCATGGTCGACCCCGCGACGACTACCTACTTCTTCCTACTTCTACGATTCGCTCGACCGACTGACAAATACAACGTATCCCGATGGGAAGAGCGTGCAATACGCGTATGATCAGGCGGGCAACCGAATATCCCTAAGTTACCCTGGGGGGACGGCCAGTCTTACATATGCCTATGACGCCGCGAATCGCTTGAGCCAGATTACACAAGGGACCTTGCAGTGGACGTTTGCATACGATGGCGCGGGCAACAGAACCCAACTGACTCAGCCTAATGGGACGAGCACCATCTATGCCTATCTGAGTAATAACTGGTTGTTCTCCATAACGCACAAAGCTCCGGGCGGCGCTGCATTCCAGACCATTTCTTACTTGTTGTACGATGCCAATGGAAACCGTACCAGGCAAGCCGACTCGTCGGGCACAACGAATTTCAGCTACGATGGCCTGAACCGGTTAATCGGGGCAGCATATCCGGGGACCTACGGGACCTGGTCTTGGGAGTACGATCCGGTGGGGAACCGGGCGTCCCAGTCTGTAAACGGTGGTCGGTTCCTCTCCTAC
>VBAI01000241.1:967-4376 GCA_005882295.1 Candidatus Segetimicrobium genomatis
GAGACGTCGGCGGGCCAGCGCTTCTCCTACGACGAGTTCAACCGCATGATCCGCGCCGTGGGTGGCACGGTAAGCTATACGTACAATGGCGACGGGCTCAAGGTGCAACGAGCGGGCCCGGACGGCACGACCAAGTATTACTACGACGGGATCCGGCCCATCTGGGAAACCGATGGTGCGGGGGCCATGACGGCCCAACTGGATCGGGATATCTTCGGGAACCTGCTCTCCCGCAAGGAGGCCAATGGAGATCGCCGCTACTACCACACTGACGGATTGGGTTCTACCGTAGCACTCACGACGGAGACTGGCAGCTCAGTTGCGTCCATGCTATACGATGCCTGGGGCAACGTGCGGGTCAGCAGCGGGACAGGCCACGGTAAGTACCGCTTCACGGGCGCGGAGCTGGACACAACGAGCAACTTGTACCACATGGGAGCCCGATTCTATGACCCTTCAATTGGGCGGTGGCTGAGCGAGGACCCAGTGCAGGGTCCCTTCGAGCCAATGAGCTTGAACTTTTACGCTTATGCCGCAAACAACCCGCTTTTGCTGGTTGATCCGACGGGAACGAGGACCGATGGAGCAGGAGCGGGGAGTTGTGATGCGGGCTGTCAGGATGCTGCGCGCAAAGAAGAGCGCGCGCGTGAGATATGGCGGGAGCTTGATTCTATAGGAATCCGCGCCGATTTAGATGCGATAATAGGTGCCCTGGACCTCGCCGAGGGGTACGCAGGCGTCACAGGAAAGGCCGGCGCGTTTGTGGGAGTAGTGGTACTGGGCGGCGCGGCAGCCGGGATTTCTGTTGCAGCGTTACCGGTCGCCGGAACGGTCGTGGCGATCGTCGTCGGCGCGGCGTCTGCCGGGTCCCTCGTAACAACAGGAATCACCGTCATCGATTACTTTGCGGGACAAGTTTCTCTGGGGCAAGCAGCAAGTACGATCGGATTCGAGGTTGTTGGTATACTTCCGGGGCTTAGCCTAGAAGAAATCGCTACGCAGGAAATTGTTACAGCTCGGCCTGGTGTGCTTGAGTCTCTGCGCGCGTGGGCTGCAGAGTTCTTACTTGGGCGGGAAATTATGAATGGTCTCGGAATCCCCGGCTACTAGGGAACACACGTATGCATACTCTTTACGGACTGCTTATACTATTGGCGATTTCGCTGCCTTTCATTGGATCGTTTTTGTACGCGGTCAAGCGACGACGATCAGCCCGGGCGGCTGCGCCTATAATCATACCCTATGGCGTCCTCCTCTGCCTATTACTGTTTCTGCTCGGGGGCCTCAGGGGAATCCGCCTCTTAGGGGGGACCGTTACTGCAGTCGCTGTCACGACGCTCGCATTCTATTCGTACGCAAATCTGATAGATTTTGTGTCTGGTCAGCGGAAGAAGAAGCGAGTCTCTTGAGCCATGATGGAATGAAAGAAAGGGGTATCTATGAAAAGCTGCGCCTGTGGCCCGCATCCTCGCGCCGCGAGCCTCATCAAACCCTGAAGAATCGACTGCCCGCGTCCGATATGCTTAAGCGCCGATCCACAGCCGGATGGCAGGTTGCGCTTGGAGGCTCTGACCACCTCGTCCAGTTCCCGGGCGGTCCGTACCTTGCGATGCCCAACGCGGAGAACTAGCATGTCGACCACGGCCTCGTCTTGCGCTGGCTCCTCGGCGTAGAGTCTCCCGCCCAGCGCGGTCGCCGGAACATAGCGATCCACTCACAACGCCCTATTGGTAGACTAGTGCCGTTCGGCGCGAACGGGTCAAGCGTCTCGACTTCTTTTCAACGGTGCAAGTAGACAAGGCTCCGCTGCTGATCCTGCCAAAATGTAGAAACGAAAGCCCACTGCGACTAAACTCCTGGAGACAAGATTCAAAGTCTCTTGGCACCATAGAGGGGAGGGCAGCAGTTCATGCCAAAGAAAGCGGAGTCACTCACCGTCAACTCGGAAAGGCTTATGCTGGCCTACCTCTGCATCAAAGAAGTAGAGGGGCTGCCTGCCCAGGTAGGAATCCTTGATCGCTTTAGCCTCACCGACGCGGAGATCGCTCTTGTCTGCGCTGCCGCAATTGGCAGCGTACGAAACGCTCGCCTCATCGCGAAGAAGCCAAAGAAACAGTAAGGGGCCGATGGTCCTGCCGAACCAAGTCACACGCCTGGAGGATTGAATGATGGCAGAAGATCTGACCGAGATCTTAAACACGCTCAACCGCCGCCTTGCGGTTCTCATTCACCTCATGGCCTACGAGATGGTCCAAGGGAAGACTCTGGCTGAAGCGGCACCCGTGCTGCGCAGACTGGGTCTGACGCCTGGGGAGATTGCCACGGTTTTCGATAGCACTGCCCAGGTCGTCAGCGTGCGCGTATCCGAGGCCAAGCGTAAGGGAGGCAAGAAGAAGGCCAAGGCTGGATAGCAAGATGGTCCATCCCAAAGTCCGCAGCCAACTGCTTCGCCAGTTAGACATCACGAAACAAGCCCTGAGCCAGCGGGCCAAGCGCATCAAGAAGCGTTTTGGGCCCATGACCACCGATGAGGCAGTCTACGTGATTGCTCACTTGGAGGGAATCGACCTATCGAAATATCTTCCTCTCGCAACAGTCGACCGCGTCAGGGGCTTGGTTCCACGGAGCGTGACGGCCTTTGCGATTCCAGCAAGGCGAGGCCAGAAGCTCAAGAAGCCTAAACTGAAGGTCTCGTCATATCCTGCTTTGAAGGAGACGCTCATCGGGGAGGGGTTTCGCATTGGAACTGACATCTATCCGCAATTGTTCGTGCTAGAGAACTCGATTCGAAACGTTATCTCGATGCGACTCTCAGCAACTGGAACAGATTGGTGGGACAGGCTGGTTCCGTCCGAGGTGCGATCAAGCGTCCAACGAACGATGACTAAGGAAGGGAGATACCGCCACCGAGAGCCCAGGGGCGATCATCCACTCTTCTACAGCAATTTCGATGACCTAAAGAAGATCGTGCTTGCGAATCGGACCTACTTTGATGACATCATCCAAGATTTCGAATGGTTTAGGATCAAGATGGAAGAGACATATATGGCTAGGAACAACATCGCTCATTGCGTGAAGGTCTCAGATGACGACTCGAATAGTCTATTAAGGTTTCAAAGAGAGTGGGCCACGCTATTGGGGGCTGCAGGCGTGAAATAATCGGCTAATCTTTGCCTTGCCTCATCGCTACTGATTTCCACCAAACGTGTTTCCCTATCCCAATATCCATAATGCTACTCAAATCAGCGATCTTGATGGCAATACGACTCTTGAACTCTTTCGCGGATCGCTGCTTGAGAATGCTGAACCCCAGCGGCACCGCGCCGAATACCTTGCCTTGGGACTTCAGGTGCTGCATCGCCATCCGCACCCTCTCGGCTTCTGTTCGCGCTCCAGTTCGGCGAACGTG
>VBAI01000242.1 GCA_005882295.1 Candidatus Segetimicrobium genomatis
GTCCAGCTGCTGCAGGACGGTGGACTGAGAGGTTCCGGGCAGGAGGTTTGCGGTCAGCGTCACCTGGCGGCGCCGGCTAAAGTGCTCGATTTCGCCCGGACCTGTGCCGGGACGTGCCTGCACCACCTGCTCCAACGGGACTGCCCCCAGCTTTGCCGACCCAATGGTGAACTGGCTCAGCGCGGTAAGATCGCGGCGATAGGGGGCGTCGGCCCGCAGATAGATGTCATACTGCTCCCCGCCTTCAGCGAACGTGGACACCTGGGTTCCGGCCACGAGCACACGGAGGGCGCTCGCGGCGTCCAGAACGCTCACCCCGAGATCGGCAGCGCGAGGCCGATCCACCGTCAGACCAAGCTGCGGCCGCCCGCCGATCAAAGAAGACCGGACGTCGACGACCCCGGGGATCTCCCGCAGGACCTTCTCACCTGCCTGGGCCGCACGGGTGAGCACGGCCAGGTCCGGCCCGCCGATGACGTATTCGATCGGCTGGAACTGTCCGCTGCCGCCGAACTCCGACGCCGGCCCCACCTGTGTGTGGAGGCCGAGGGGAGCGTAGCGCGGCAGCACCTCGTTGCGGACGCGAATGATCATGCTATCTTGACTCACAGATCGCTGCTCCACGTCAGCCATGCGCGCGTAGATGGTGAACCGGTTTGCGGAGTGCTGCGGGTCGTCGCCTGTCGTGACGATTGTGTAGGTGATACCCGGCAGCCTCCTGATGTCCGCGGCCATCTGTGTTCCCAGGCGCTCGGTGGCGTTGAGGTTCCAGCCCTCGGGGGCCCGCACCACGACCTCGAACTGCGATGTGTCGTCCTCGGGCAGGAAGTTCTTGTTCACCGCCATGCCGAGCGGGGCGACGCTGAACAGGGTGAGCACGGTCAGGACAACCACGACCCACCGCCGGCGGAGCGAAGCTTCCAGCAGCCGGCGGTACCACGCCTCCATCACGCTGAAGATCCGCCCCCTGCCCGAGCCTTCGCGGCCCGAGCCGGCTCGGCGTGGGCGCAGCCAGCGGGCAGACATCATCGGGGTGAGGGTAAAGCTCACCAGGAGTGATACCGCAATGGCGAAGGCCATCGTATAGCCGAAGCTGCGCATGAACCGGCCGACGATGCCGCTCATGAACGCCAGCGGCAAGAAGACGGCGATCAAACTCATGGTGGTGGCCGTGACCGCGCCGCCCACCTCGCGTGTTCCTTCGATCGCCGCCTGCAGCGGCGGCATACCCTTCTCCTGCATGAATCGATAGATGTTCTCCAGCACGACGATCGCGTCGTCGATGACGATGCCGACGACCAGTGCCAGGGCGAGGAGCGTGATCGTGTTGAGCGTCAACCCCATCGCCGCCAGCAGGGCGAACGTGCTGATAATTGATGTCGGGATGGCGATCGCGGCGATGAATGTGGAACGGACATTCCACAAGAACACCAGCACGACCGCTGCGGCGAGCAGCGAACCCACGAGGAGGTGTTCTTGGACTGCGTGCGTTGAGGCCTCGACGAACACAGACTGATCGCGTACCAGCGCCACGTGGTAGCCCGGCGCCAGCGTGGACTCGATAGCGCCCAGACGAGCCTTGATCTCTTTGGCCACCTGGATCGTGTTGGTGCCCGACTGCTTGCGCACCTGGAGCAGCACCGCCGGCGTGCCGTCGATGTTGGCGGTGGTCTCGGGTTCGGCCGCGCCGTCCTCGATCCGGGCCAGATCCGCCAGCGTGACCGGGACGCCTCCGCGGTTCACGACCACGAGGTTCTGCAATTCGTCTAGGGAGCTCACGCGTCCGAGCGTTCGCAACGTGAGCCGCTGCATCCCCCGATCGATGCTGCCGGCGGGGATCTGGACGTTCTGCGCTTGCAGGCTGCGGCTGACGTCCGTTGTGCTGAGCGAATAGGCCATCAGCCGGGCGGGATCGATCAGGACGTTGATCTGGCGCGCCTGGCCGCCGATGATCTCGACTTGCCCCACGCCGCGCGTTCCCTCCAGGCGCGGCCGGACGACCTTGTCGGCGTACTCTGTGATGTCCCGGATAGGACGGTCCGCGGAGAGCGCCAGCGTGATGACAGGGATGGCCCCGGGATCGAATTTGGAGATCACCGGCGGGTCGATCCCGGCGGGGAGATCGCGCAGGACGCCGTTGATCTTATCCCGCACCTCCTGGGCTGCAACGTCGATGTCCTTTTCCAGATGAAACTGCAGCGAGATGATCGCAAACCCTTCAGCCGAGGTCGACGACAGCCGGTCGATCCCGCTGATGGTGTTCACAGCCGACTCGATCTTGTTGGTGACATCGCTCTCGACCTCTTCGGGGGAGGCGCCGGGGACGCGCACGCTCACGGCGACGAACGGGATGTCGATGTTCGGCCAGCGCTCCACGGTGAGCCGAGAGTATGACACCAGACCCAGGAAGACCAGCCCCAAAATTAGCACGGAGGCCAGCACGGGCCTGCGGACGGAAAGTTCTGCCAGACGATGCATCGTTAGTCCTCCTATTACTGCGTACTACGGCGCGCGAGGCGCCACGAGCTGGTTATCGGTCAATCCCAACTGTCCGTCTACAATGACCACGTCCCCGGCTGTAAGGCCGGAGGTGATTTCGACATGCCCTCCCTGCCGCTCGCCCAGCGCCACTTCGCGGCGGACCGCTCGACCGTTCTGCACCACGAAGAGAACGGGGTTCCCGGCCGTGACCAGCACGGCCTGCTCGGGGATCTGCAGCACGCCGGACCGGACCGCGACCGTGATGGTCCCGCGGGCGAACGCCCCCGGGCGCAGCACGCGCTGTGCATTCGGGACACGCACCTTGACCGTAAACGACCGGCTGGAGACCGTTGCGGCCGGCTGAATCTTTTCGATCTTTCCTGCGAACTGAGATCCCGGTTCAGCGTCCACGGTGACCGCGACAGTCTGACCCACCCGGAGGCCCGATCGCAGCCGCTCCGGCACGGCCAGTTCAACGTACACCGCGTCCAACTGCGCAAGGACAAATGACCCCACAGCCGGCGAGACACCCTCGCCCGGCTCCACGGACCGCTGCGTGATCGTCCCGGCAAAGGGGGCGGTAACGGTCGCGTCGCGCAGTTGGATCTGCGCTGAAGCCAGCGTCGCCTCCGCCAGTTCGCGTTGCGCCTGCGCAGCCGCGAACCGCGCCTCCGCGGCATCGAGCTCCTGCCTGGAGACCGCGCCGCTCTGGGACAACTCCCGCATCCGCCGCACGCTAATGTCCGCCAGGTTCAGCGCCGCTTTGGCCTGCGCCACGCCGGCGCGGGCCTGAGCCTCGGTCGCGGCCATCTGGTCGGTGCGCAGGCGCATCAGGGGTGCACCGGCCTGCACGCGCTGCCCTTCGGTCACGAAGACCTCGGCCACGACGCCAGGGAGC
>VBAI01000243.1 GCA_005882295.1 Candidatus Segetimicrobium genomatis
CGTTGTGGTCGACCTTGACGGCCATCACCTGCTCCTTTCCAGCACACAGTTCGTGAGTGTGCAGTAGCATCCACACCGGTCTGGATGCGGAAACAGGTTGTGCCTTCGATGGGTTAGATCAGCGGATCAGCGAAGGCACCCTGCCTCCGCCGGCGACAGATGCATTGCCGCGGGGTGTACTGCACAGCAGATGGAGTGCGGACGAACCGGACGACCATGCCGACTCCTATTCCTGACCTGTTTGCTTAAGAATAGGCGGTTGGGATTGGCCTGTCAAGGAAAAGCAACCGGTGCCTTAATCGGTGTCGGCTGCGTGCCGGCGAGCGGTCAGAACTGCGAGGATCGCGCGGAGAAGAACAAGCAGTCCGTGGATTACCCAGGCCACGGGCCTAAGCGCATAGATAAACAGCAGATCGACATATCCCAGCGCGCGTTTCACCCAACGCCCGCGCCGGCCAATGCGCTGTAACGCTGGGATTCCGCCGTACAGCAATGTGACCACCAGCGTACTCAGGGAAACACCAAACTTCTGCAGGTCGCTGATATGGATCCGGAAGATGTCTTCCAGCAAAAGTTCGATGCCGATGTTGAGGACGAGGATGTAGGCTGCGGCCTCCAACACTGGGTAGCGTTCAATAAGCCGCGCGAAGAGAACCGCTGCAAAGCGCATCGTCACAATACCCAGGAACACGCCGGTCATCACAACCCATAACTCGCGGGAGAGTGCGACTGCGGCCACGACGTTGTCGAGGCTGAATGCCAGATCGGCCAGCTCCACTGCCACGACGACGCTCCAAAATCCCCGCTCCGACCGTCGTATCGGCTGCCCGGCCGCTCGTGCAGCAGCTGCGCGGGCTTCCTCCGGAGTTTCCCCGAGATGATCGGCGGCCAACTTGATGAGATACAACCCACCCAGCAGGAGCAGCCAGCGGTTCTGAATCACCCAGGAGGCGATGAAGAGCATCGCCCCGCGGCCGACGTAGGCCCCAAACAGGCCGACCTTCAGGGCTGCGGCGCGCTGACCGCCCAGCAGCTTGTGGACAGGTTTTTGGAACATCCGCAGCGGACGAGGCCAGGGGATTCGCTCGTGGCGAGGAAGGTGCGCCACCATTGCGCCAAGGACGGCGGCGTTGTCGATGGAGAGGATACCCTCCAGGTAAATGAGCTGGAGGATAATCAGTACGACCGCTACGTCCATGACCATGTCATTTTAGCCCACAGTCGCAGCGAGCCGCAACGCAGCCGGCTCTCACCTCCCTGTGGTCAACGCGTCACTGAGGTCAGCGGCATTCGCATCGCGGGTGCCCAACGGCTGAAGCCGCCACCGTCGTTCTATCAACCGGAGGATCGAGGTCGTATCGTACCGGGTGTGATCTATGAATCCACGCTTGGCGAACGGGGAGATGATGATCGCCGGCACCCGGGTCCCAGGACCCCAGCGGTCGACCACCGGCGGGGCGACATGATCCCACCGCCCGCCGTTCTCATCGTAGGCGGCGATGATGAGGACGTCGCTCCATACGGGACTGTTCATAATGGCCCGCACAATCTTGTCCGCGTGCGCCTGGCCGCGCAGCGGGTTCGTATAGCTGGGATGCTCGTTGTCTGCTCCGACCGGTTTGATGAACGACACCGCCGGCAGGCGGCCGGCCGCGAGATCCTGGAAGAAGTCTTCCTCATCCCGCAGATGCTGCGCCTTCGCGGCCGTGCCGTCAGCATAGGTGGCAAAGAACGCAAACGGCTGGTGGTGGAACTGGAATAGTGGATCCGGGCGTCCGGCCAGCGCGTCCCGCCATCCCCCCGAATACCAGGCCCACGAGACCCCAGCCTCGCTCAGCCGGTCCCCGATCGTGAGCATCGTTTGATTTGGCACCAGCGTCCGGGCCTCTGCAATCGCGGGGTGCGGTGTATTGACCGTAAACGACGTGTTCACCACGAATCCATCAGGCGTCACGCGACCGTCGCGGGTCAGGAAGCCATTCGCATCGAGCTCCGCGCGTTGATCGGCCGGCGCGTCGCGCCACACCGGCGTACAGGCACAGATGAGCCAGAAATGGTTCAAAAACGACCCGCCGAAGGCCGCATGGAAGAAGTTATCCGCGAGTGTAAACCGCTGGGCCAGCCGCCCCATGGGCCAGTTGGTCGCATCGTAATAGCTCATGACGAGACCGCCGACGTCGGTCCACGCCACGAACTTGTTCAACTTTCCCCCGTTGATCTGGTGCTGCTCGCGGTAGAACTCATGGATGGGGCTGCCGGGAATCTCCGTCGGCTGGATGAAGTGCGCGAGGTTGAACGGCTCATTGGGAAGATCTGTTGGGAAGCGTGAGTCCAGAGCGGGGGGCGTGAGCCGGCGATTGATGGGCTGGGGCAGCGTGGGATAGGGTCGATTATCCTTGTCTACCTGCTGGATTGCAACGGGACCGGCATTCGCGAACCCATTCGCTCCAAGAAACTTCCCATAGAGCGCATCGAAGCTCCAGTTTTCCTGGTAGATAACGATAATGTGATTGACGCGATCAAGAGAATCTTGCGCTGATGCAGGATATTGGCCGATAAGAGCGGCTGCTGCGAGAATGACACCTGCCAAGCCAGCCACAACGCCGCGCATGTTTTCCCCTCCCCGATGTGCCTTTGAACAAACTTAGTATCCATCCCTGCAATTGAACCCAGGCACAGCATTCTTGAAATGAATGCAGGGAGAAGTTCGGCGGTCTCGAAATGGCCGATGTCCATGGCTGAGCTTCTGCTCTTCCATCATGCACAGGGACTGACGGCCGGGTGCCTCGCCTTCGCCGACGACCTCCGCGCCACCGGGCACGTCGTTCACACCCCGGATCTCTACGACGGCAAGACATTCACCAAACTCGCCGACGGCGTTGGTTACGCCAAGAAGGTCGGATTCGACACAATCATGGATCGCGGTCGACGCGCTGCCGGCGGCTTGCCGGACGACATCGTCTATGCGGGCTTCTCGCTCGGAGTGATGCCGGCGCAGATGCTGGCCCAGACGCGCCCGGGCGCGAGGGGAGCCCTGCTGTTTCACGGCTGCTTTCCACCGTCCGAGTTCGGTCCCTGGCCGAAAGGCGTTCCAGCGCAGATTCACATGATGGACGCCGACGAATGGGTCCTAGAGGGCGATCTCGACGCAGCTCGCCAGCTCGTCAAGATCATTAAGGGTGCGGAACTGTTCCTCTACCCCGGCAATCGGCACCTGTTCGCTGACAGCAGCCTTCCCGACTACGACGAAAGCGCAGCGACGCTGCTCAAACAACGCGTGCTCAGCTTCCTCCACGACCTAGAGTAACGGCGATATCTCAAGGCAGGAGACTCAGCTGCTGCGGAGCGGACAGCGACGCCACTTTTTGGTTGGGGCGGCTG
>VBAI01000181.1 GCA_005882295.1 Candidatus Segetimicrobium genomatis
ACGGGATCGCGGGGAGCACGCTGGTAACGTGCATGGCGCGTAATGGCACCGAGTTCGGCATCCGGGTCAGCGGCCTGCAGGACGCCTGGTTCACCGCGCCGGCGGAGATCCCGGTCGGGCTCTTCTTTCCCGGGTTCACTCAAGACGACGCCAACCCCGACATCGGCGACAGCACGATCACCGAAACGGCCGGCATCGGCGCGTTTGCCATGGCGGCCGCGCCCGCGATCGTGAAGTTCGTGGGCGGAACGCCGGCGATGGCATTAGAGTCCACCTTGGAAATGTATGAGATCACGGTGGCGGAAAACCCCGCCTTCGGTATTCCGCAGCTGGATTTCCGCGGCACCCCCACCGGCATCGACATCCGCAAGGTCGTGCGGACCGGGATCACCCCGCGCGTCAACACCGGCATCGCCCACCGCAAGGCCGGCATCGGGCAGGTCGGCGCAGGATTGGTGCGGCCGCCGATGGCCTGCTTTGAACAGGCGGTGGAGGCGATGGCCAGCACACTCAGGTGATTAGTGATTCGTGATTCGACACGGCTGTTGCGAAATCACCGCGGTCGTGTCGCTGCACGTCATGGCGAGGAGGGGTGAGACAGGAGCGAGATTTTGGGTGTCGTAGGGTTGTAAGGACCCGTTCTGGACGTCCATCACCGAGGGAGGGACAGTCTATGCATGGATCGCAGGCTCCGGGCGGCCGGCCGGAGGTCCGCCTCGCCGCGGTGCTTCTCACCGGTTTGCTCGTCTGGCTGCTGTCGGCGCCACTGTCGGCCCAGCAGCCTCGAACCGGCGGGACGCTGACCTTCATCGTTTCAGCGGAGCCGCCGTCATTTGACGCTCACCGCGAAGCGACCTTCGCCCTCATCCACCCGGCCCGACCGCACTACAATCTGCTGGTGAAGTTTGATCCACTCAGCTACCCGAAGGTCGTTCCGGATCTGGCCGAGAGCTGGACGATCTCACCCGATGGGACGACGTACACGTTCAAGATCCGCCGGGGCGTGCGCTTCCATGACGGGAGCGTCCTGACCTCGCGTGACATCAAGGCGTCCTACGAGAAGATCATCTTCCCCAAAGGTGACGTGGTGAGTGTCCGGGCAGCCGCCTACACGATGGTGGGGTCCGTCGAGGCGCCCGATCCCGCCACGGTCGTGTTCCGGCTGAAATGGAAGTCGCCGTCGTTCCTGCAGAACGTGGCATCGCCGTGGAACTGGATTTACAATGCGGACATCCTCGAGCGGGACCCCCACTGGTACGAGCGCAACATCATGGGCACGGGCCCGTTCAAGTTCGTGGAGTACGTGCGGGGCTCGCACTGGGTCGGGGCGCGGAACGAGGACTACTGGGTGAAGGGCCGGCCCTACCTGGACGGCTACCGCGCCGTGTTCATCGGGAACGCGGCGGCACAGGTGAACGCCGTGAAGAGCGGGCAGGCGCTGGTGGAATTTCGCGGGTTCTCGCCGCCGCAGCGTGATGACATCGTCCGCGCGCTGGGCAGCGGCGCCACGGTGCAGGAGAGCGGCTGGCTGTGCAACAATACCGTCGTCTTCAACTCCAAGCGCAAGCCGTTCGATGATGCGCGGTTCCGCAAGGCCCTGTCGCTGGCGATCGACCGGTGGGGCGGGAGTACAGCCCTGTCCCAGATCGCCATTGTCGGCCCGGTGGGCGGCCTGATGCGACCCGAGGGTCCGTTCGCGACCCCGCAGGCCGATCTGGAGAAACTCGCCGGCTATGGCCATGACATCACGGCCGCGCGCGCCGAAGCGAAGAAACTGCTGGCGGAAGCCGGCGTCCCCGAAGGCTTCGAGTTCAACCTGCTCAATCGCAACGTGGAGATGCCCTACCGCTACGTGGCCGTGTTCCTGATCGATCAGTGGCGGCAGATCGGCCTGAAGGTCAACCACGTCGTGAAGGAGACGGGTCCCTACCTCGCCGACGAGCGGGCCGGGAACTTCGACGCGGCGGTGGACTTCAACTGTGACTTCTATGATGATCCGGACCTGCAGCTGGTGAAGTTCCTTTCCGTGGAGATGCCCAACGGAGCTGTCAACGCGCTCAACTACGGCGGGTACATCGACCGCACCCTGGACCGGCTGTACGATGAGCAGAGCAAGTCCGAGGACGCCACCCGCAGGATGACTCTGGTCCGGCAGTTCGAGAAACGGCTGCTGGATGACAAGGTGTGGCAGATCTACGTCCTGTGGTGGAAGCGCATCATCCCGCACTCATCCAAACTGCACGGGTATAAGGTGGGCCCGTCCCACTACCTTGAAGACCTGCAGGACGTGTGGATCTCCGAGTAGCGGCTACGACGATGATCCGGTGCCGGGGGCAGGGCCGATGCGCTCCCGGCACCACCGCTCTTCGGGACGGCTGACGTGGCCCGGTATCTAACCCGCCGGCTGCTGCTGATGGTGCCGACGCTGCTGGCCGTGGCGGTGATCATCTTTGTGCTCGTCCGGGTCATCCCCGGCGATATCGTCGAGCTCCGGCTCGTCAGCGGCGGTTCCTTCGTCACGAAAAGCGTCATCGAGGCAGAACGGGCGCGCCTGGGCCTGAACAAACCGATCTGGCGCCAGTTCGTGGACTGGATGAGCGGGCTGCCCCGGCTTGATTTGGGCAGGTCCATGTGGACGGCGGCGCCGATCATCCAGGAGATCGCACTCCGCTTCCAGCTCAGCCTGCAATTGGCGATCATGTCCACCCTGATCGCGGTGGCGATCGCGCTCCCGCTGGGCATCGCGGCAGCGGTGCGCCGCGGCACCTGGGTGGACTATGGGGTGCAGGTCATCAGCGTGGCCGGGTTGGCCACCCCCTCGTTCTGGCTGGGGATCCTGCTGCTGCTGGCGCTCCTCTCATATTTTCACTGGCTGCCCCCGCTGACGTTCACCCCACTCTGGGTGAGCCCCAAGGCGAACCTGCTGCAGTTGATCTGGCCAGCGCTGGCCGTCGGGTACCGGTACTCGGCCGTCACGACCAGGATGACGCGGTCGGCGATGCTGGAGGTGCTGCAGGAAGACTATGTCCGCACCGCCTGGGCGAAAGGACTGGCCCAGCGCGTGATTGTGGTCCGCCATGCCCTGCGCAACGCGCTGATGCCGGTGGTGACGGTGATCGGGCTGGAGTTTGCCTTCCTCATTGGCGGACTGGTGGTGACCGAGCAGGTCTTCAACCTGAACGGCATCGGGAAGTTGTTTGTCGACGCCATTGCCCGGCGCGACTACACGATGATCCAGGGGCTGTTGCTCCTGGTGGCCACGGTCTACATCGTGGTCAACTTCCTCATCGAGGCGCTGTATGTCTGGCTCGACCCGCGGGTGAGCTACGGATAACAGTCTATCCAGTCTTCCCAGTCTTCCCAGTCTCCTCAGTCAGCTCCGGTCATTGTCCGTAGACTGGGGAGACTGTGAAGACTGGGTAGACTGGCCGCTCGGCGGACGACGATCGTGACAACAGCAGTCGCTCTCATGCCGCGCGTCCATCGCCGCCAGAGGACATGGCTGGCACGGTTTGTGCGCCACTATCCGCTGGGAGCCGCGGCCGGTCTGGCCATCCTGGGTCTGGCATCGCTGGCGGCACTGGCTGGCTACCTGGCCCCCTACGACCCGGTGGCGAATGACTTCGGCGCGATGTTTGCCGCTCCCAGCGCCCGTCACTGGTTCGGGACCGATGCGTTCGGCCGCGACGTCCTGAGCCGCATCCTCTACGGGGCGCGGACAGCGCTTCTCGTGGGGTTTGCGTCCTCGCTGGTGGGGGCGACCATCGGCGGGATCGTAGGGGTGACGGGGGCGTATTTTGGAGGGACCATCGACCTGCTCATCCAGCGCCTGGCCGATATCATGATTTCGTTTCCCATCATCATCCTCGCGCTGGCCATCGTGGCCATCCTCGGCTCCGGGACCGTCAACCTCATCGTGGCGATCGCGCTGTCCTTTGTGCCCCGCATCGAACTCGTCGTGCGGGCGAGCGCGTTGTCGGTCCGCGAGACCGCTTATGTGGAGGCGGCCCGGGCCATCGGCGCCCGGCACTGGCGGATCATCCTCCGTCACATGGTCCCCAACGTGACCGCGCCCTATCTGGTGATGCTCACGGCGTTTCTGGGGCAGGCGATCCTGCTGGAAGCGTCGCTCAGCTTCCTGGGCCTGGGCGTCAACGAACCGACGGCGGCATGGGGGCTGATGCTCTCGGGCGCGGCGGTCGAGTTCGTCGAGCGCGCGCCGTGGATGGCCGTGTTCCCCGGACTGGCCATCACGCTCACGGTCCTGGCATTCAACGTGCTGGGCGACTCCCTTCGCGACGCGCTGGACCCCCGGTTGAGAACCTAAAACTGACGGAAACGGGAATCGGGAAACGGGAAGCGGGAAAGGCGCAACCGTCGCTTCGCCTATGGGTCATTGCGAGGAGCGAAGCGACGAAGCAATCTCAAGCACCGCATTCAGATCTTTGACATCGTATGCTGGCGCAAACCGCGGATCGGCGACCAGCTGGCCGGCGCGATTCACCCAGACCGTCCGGATGCCGAATGCCGTCGCGCCAGCGGCGTCCGTCGCCGACCCCGCGACGTGCAGCAGTTCGTCTCGCGCAACCCCTAGCGCGCTGAGAGCCCTGGCGTAGACCGACGGATGGGGTTTGAACTTGCCCCCTTCGGTGGAGATGATGCGGTCGAAGGTCACGGGCTGGCGCCGGAGCAGCGCTTCCAGCATATCGGCGTCGCCGTTGGATAGCGTCCCCAGAATCACCGGCCGGCGGCGGACCTCGGTGAGCACCCCGACAGCCTCGGGCCAGAGCGGCAGCGTTTCCCAGGCATCGAGCAGGCGAGCGAGTTCGTCTGCCGAAAGCGGCGGCCGCAGCGCCGCGAGGGTCTGCCGGGCCGACGCGTCCAGGGCCGTCCGGTTCCTGGCAGGCTCGAGCTCGAGGGAGTTCGCGATCAGCAGGTACTCCATGTGCCGCTGCCGCCAGGTGCGGGCCAGCGCGGCCGGGTCGCCGGCTGTCCCCCGGGCCTGCAGCAGCGCGGCCAGGGCACGCTGTAGGCCGGACACTGCATCATACAGGGCCGAGTAGACGTCGAACGTGATCGCGCGTATCGCCATGGCTACGCTCTCAGGGGAGTTTTTCTTGTTCTTGGCTCCGCGTTCCCGCGCTCCGCCCCGAGCCGGCGTGGGGGTTCCCCCGTTCCCGCGCTCCGCCCCGAGCGCGCGCAGCGCGCGTGGGGGTTCCCGTCAGTTTCTGGTAGGGCAGGGTTCATCCCCAGCGCGTCGTAGACTGACGCTGTCGCGCAGTTCCGTGTGCCACTGCAGAGGTGATGACCCGTGGCGATGAAGTCATTCGATCTCGGCCGCTGTCGCGTGCTGGACCTGTCGCAGAACTTCAGCATGGATTCGCCTCCTTTTGCCTACTATGAGGGGCCGAAGATCACGTGGGTCAAGAGGGTCGCCTTCGAGGGTGTGAACGCCCAGCATATCTCCACCACCAACCACATCGCCACGCACCTGGATTCTCCGCTTCATTTCTTCGATCCCGGTCCCGATGTCGCCGGCATTCCAGTTGAGCAGCTGGTTGGGCCGGCCTGCGTGGTGGACCTGCAGCAGTTCGGCATTGGGGACTACGATATCTACGGCCCGGATCATTTCCAGGCCTGGGAGAAAAAGTACAACATCAAGATCGAGCGCGGAGACATTCTGGTCATCCACACCGGGTACCATGCCTATTACAATGAGGATTGGTCGCCGCACACCAAAGCGCGCCATCCCGACGCCCGGGCGGACCTCCCGCGCGCCTTTCTGCGGCATCCGGGTCCGCGGGCGGAGTTCTGCCAGTGGATCCTGGACCGTGGGATCCGCTATCTGGCAATCGATGCGATTAGTACAGACCATCCCTTCAATACCAAGGTCCGCGATGCCCGGCGTGACCTGATCCCGGAGGTAGAGAAGAAGATCGGCATGTCGATGGACAAAGCCTTTCCCTGGCCGCAGGAGTATCAGGCCACCCACACCCTGCTGTTTCCCAAGGGCGTGTATCACCTCGAGAATGTCGGAGGACACGTTGATCTAATCCTCAACCAGCGCGCGTGGGTCGGCGCGTTCCCCTTCCGGTTCAAGGGCGGTGAGGCGGCGTTCTGCCGCTTCGTGGCGTTCGTGGAGGCATGACACAGATTGACGGGAACGCGGGAACGCGGGAACGGGGGAACGCGGGTCCCCTAGAGGACCTGCTCGTCGTCGACCTGACCCGGGCGCTGGCCGGGCCGTTCTGCACGCTGATGCTCTCCGATTTCGGCGCCCGGGTGATCAAAGTGGAAACGCCCGATGGGGGCGACGACACGCGCGGATGGGGGCCGCCATTTCTCGGCAAGGAAAGCGCGTACTTCCTCAGCGTCAACCGCAACAAAGAGAGCCTGGCCCTGAATCTGAAAGATGCGCGCGGCGTGACGATCCTGCGGCGATTGCTGGCCCGGGCCGACGTGCTGGTGGAGAACTACCGGCCGGGCACCATGGACCGGTTCGGCCTGGGGTACCAGGCGATGCACACGGAGTTCCCGCGGCTGGTCTACGTGTCCATTTCCGGCTTCGGGCAAGATGGCCCGTTTCGCGAGCGGACGGCGTACGATCTAATTCTGCAGGGGTTGGGTGGGTTGATGGGGATTACCGGCGAAGAAGGCGGCCCGCCCGTGAAGGTGGGGGTGGCCATCGGCGATATCTGCGCCGGGATGTACGCGGCCTTTGGTGTGCTGGCGGCGCTGCGCGTCCGCGAGCGCACAGGACACGGGCAGCTGGTGGATGCGGCGCTGTTGGATGGCCAGATTTCGTGGCTGACCTACAATGCCGGGATCTATTTTGCTACCGGCGACGAGCCCGGCCGGCTGGGCAGCGCGCATCCCACGATTGTGCCCTATCAGGCGTTTCGCACGAAGGACGGCTTCATCAACGTGGCGGTCGGCAGCGAGGCCATCTGGCGGCGCTTCTGTGAAATCGTCGATCCGGCGCTGGCCGAGGACGCCCAATACGCGACCAATCGGGACCGGGTGGCGCACCGCCAGGTGCTCGTCGGTCACCTTCAGCGCATCTTCGAGGCCCGGCCGACCTCGGCCTGGGCGAAGGCCCTGGACGAAGCCGGCGTGCCCAACGGGCCGATCCTCTCCCTCGCCGAAGTCTTCGCGCACCCGCAGGTGCGTCACCGCCGGATGCTGGCGGAGATGAATCACCCCACCGCCGGTCGCATCAAACAGACCGGCCTCCCGATCAAACTCTCCGATACGCCGGGCCGGCTGCGCACGCCGCCGCCGACACTCGGACAGCACACCGACGCGATCCTTCGCGAACTGGGGATCTCTGATGCCGACATTAAAGAGCTGCGTCGGGAGAAAGTGATCTAAGAAAGTCTTCCCAGTCTCCCCTGTCTACCCGGTCTCCCCAGTCTACTGGCATGGCTTCATCCGGTATGTCAGTGTTTTGACTGGTAGACTGTGAAGACTGGGTAGACTGGGTAGACTAGACATTAGAGACGATGACTACGACGGTGTGTCCTAACTGCAAAGCGGAACTTTCCCCGCAGACGCTGAGTGTTTCGTTGTATATCTGCCCGCGGTGCGGGACCTACTTACAGATGCCGGCCCGCGAGCGGATCGCGATGCTAGCCGACCCGCGCACGTTCAAGGAGCTGGACCGCGGCCTGGTCTCGGTCGACCCCCTCCGCTTCACCGATCAACGGTCGTACCGGGACCGGCTCGTCGAGGCACGGCGGCGGACCGGGCTGCGGGAGGCCGTCGTGATCGGCGAGGCGCGCCTGGAAGGCAACCCGGTCGTCCTGGTCGTGTTCGATTTCGACTTCATGGGCGGGACGATGGGATCGGTGGTTGGGGAGAAGGTCGCCGATGCGTTCGAGCACGCCGCGCGCCGGCGCTGGCCGGTGCTCAGCGCGGTGGCCAGCGGGGGCGCGCGCATGCAGGAGGGCATGCTTTCGTTGATGCAGATGGCCAAAACCGCTGCCGCGCGCGCTGCGCATGATCGGGCCGGGCTGGCGCACATTGTCGTGCTCACCGATCCCACCTTCGGAGGCGTTGCGGCGAGCTTTGCCTCGTTGGGCGACATCCTCATCGCCGAACCCGGTGCGGAAATCGGATTTGTGGGACCGCGGGTGATCGACATGACGCTCCACGAGCCGCAGCCTCCCGATTCCCACCGCGCCGAATCCCTGTTCCGCGCGGGCATGGTCGATCTCGTGATCGGGAGGCCACAACTGCGCGCCACGGTTGCCTTTCTGGTAGGCCATCTCAGCCGCCCAAGCGCCCGGCGTAGACGCCTGGGGTCGCGACGAGCGGGCGGAATCCGTCAGACCCCCGTGTCGTCACCCCCGGCGCCGTGGGACACCGTGCAACTGGCACGTCATGCCGGACGCCCGACGTCGCTGGACTACATCACACGGTTGTTCACCCGTTTGGTTGAACTGCACGGCGACCGGCAGTTTGGGGACGATCCGGCGATTGTGGGCGTACTCGGCGAACTGCGCGGGCGCACGGTGGTGGTCGTTGGGCAGGAGCGCGGCCGGACCGATGAGGAGCAGGCGCAGCGCCGGCACGGCCGGCCGTTTCCTGAAGGGTACCGCAAAGCCCTGCGCCTGATGCAGTTGGCCGCGAAGTTCGGGCTGCCTGTCGTGACGCTGATCGATACGCCGGGGGCCTATCCAGGCTACCAGGCAGAACAGCGCGGGATCGCTCCGGCGCTGGCGCACAACCTCCAGGCGATGGTCTCGTTGCCGACGCCGATCGTCAGTGTGGTGATCGGCGAGGGAGGGAGTGGCGGGGCGTTGGCGCTGGGGGTCGCAGACCGCGTGCTTATGCTGCAACACGCCATCTACTCGGTGATCTCCCCCGAGGGCGCGGCGGCCATCCTCTTCCGGGACGCGGCTCGGGCCCAGCAGGTGGCCGAGGCCCTGAAGATAACGGCCGACGATCTCCTCCGGCTGGGCGTGATTGACGGGATCGTGACCGAGCCCGAAGGCGGCGCGCATGTCGACGCCGATCTGGCCGCGCGGCGCCTTGGTGACGCCCTGGACGCGACGCTGCGCGACCTTGCCGGCACGGGCATCACGGCCCTCCTGCGCCACCGGTACGAGAAATACCGGCACATCGGCAAGGTCGGCGTGTACTGGCGTCAGGTGGTGCGCCGTGAGATGCAAGAACTGCTGGACAAACTTGAGCAACACCTCCCGCGGCATGAGCCGGAGGCTACCCGGCAAGCAAAAGACGATGCGCGCCGCCGCCGGAAAGACCTCACAACCCCGAGCACGTGAACGGATGCGACTTATTCCTTCGCGTAGGGCCGACCCAACGCCTCAGGTTTTGCGAGGCCCCACCGGGTCCGGAACCACGGTGTGGAGATCACGCACAGGATCGGGATGGTGATGGCAAAGGGCACCGTCCTCCACACATACCGGGAGAGCACGCCCGGGAGGACAAGTTCCGGACTGAGGGACAGCTGCCACATGATTCCAAACAGTGAGGCACCCGCCAGCAAAATCCAGGGGTTCCACATCGAGAAGAACACCAGGGCCAGGCTCACAAATCCCCAGCCCATGAGAAAGTTGTAGTTCCACACCGGGTTGTACGAGAGCGTATAGGTCGCGCCCGACAGGCCCGCCAGGATACCACCAGACGTGACACACAGGTAGCGGATGACCGCGACAGGGATGCCTGAGGCCTCTGCGGCCCCTGGATTTTCCCCTACGGACCGGATCGCCAACCCGTGGCTCGTCCTGAAAAGGAGGAACCAGGCGGTGGCGACGAGCATGACCCCGAGCGGATAGAACGGCGAGAGACCGAAGAAGCGCGGGACTCGTTCCAGTCCCAGAGGTCCTGTGTAGGGATTGCCCAGGTAGGTCGTGAGGCCAAAGCTGAGGATCCACAGGCCCATCCCGCTCACCACCTGATCACCTCGCAGGGTGATGCAGAAAAAGCCGTGGGCCAGGCCGAGGAATCCCCCGATGGCCAGGCCGGCGAGCAGACCCAGGGGATAGCTACTTGTGGTTTGAGCGGTGATAAAGGCTGCGGTGCCGCCGAACAACATCAGCCCTTCGAGGCCCACGTTGAGCACGCCCGCGCGTTGGCTGATCAGTTCGCCCAGCGCCGCAAAGAGGAAGATGGTTGATGCTTCCAGGCTCCGGGCGAGGAGCTCCCACATCGTCGTTCACTCCTGGGGGAGCTCAGCCGAGACGTGCGGCAGGGCCTCTGGGGGGATCCGCCGCCAGGCAAACCGGAAGCGGTAGAGCACGTGAGAGGCGACGAACGTGATCATCAGCAGGCCGAGGAGTGCATAGTCGACCCCAAATGGAAGACGCAGCTCTCCCTGAGCGAACCGAGCGCCCAGAGACAGCCCCGCAAAGAGCACCACGATCGGTACGGCACCGAGCGATGAGCCGCGCGCGATCAGGGCGCAGATGATGCCGTAGAAGCCGAGATCCCCATAGTAGCCGTAGTTCCCTGGGATCTTGTAGACGCCCGGGACGGCAGCGAAATAGTGGTATCCGGCCAGGCCCGCGAACGCCCCGCCCAGCAAGAAGACCACCAGGGACAGGGCCATGGGGATGATGCCACCGTAGCGCGCCGCGGCGGGGCTCTCGCCGAACGCGCGGATCCGATATCCCAGTGCCGTCTTTGCGAACAGAGGGTCGAGGAGCACCGCAGCGCCCAGGGCGAGCAGCGCGGTGAAGGGTACACCCAGCAGCAGGGGTGCGTGCAACGGGACCGGAAGCCCGAAACTCTCCCCCTCGCCCGTGGCGCTCATGAACGGGCCGCCTTCCTTGATCATGTAGGCGACCAGCCAGAAGATGATTGAGTTCAGCATCATCGTGACAAGGATTTCGTTCACCTGGAACCTGGCGCGCAGCACGCCGGCGAAGCCACCGACCGCTGCACCCGCGGTGGCGGCGGCGACCATCATGAGTACGATGAGGAGGTCCGGCGGAAGCGCGCGCACTTGAGGCGCGCCGAGGACGAAGGGAACCGCAAACCCTGCCAGACCTCCGGCATAGACCTGGCCGGGAAGGCCGATGTTCCACAGCCCGGCGCGCAGTGGGACAAGAAACGCGTACGTACAGAACAGGAGAAAGATGGAGCGGTGGACGGTGGCCAGGAGGCCGTGAGAATTGAAGAAGGCATACGAGAACACGGCCCGATACGCCGTGAAGATATTCGTCTCGGCGGAGAGGAAGAGCACACTGGAGAAGGCGAGGGCCAGCAGGATGGCCACAACCGCCGTGAGGACGGCGTGGAATGGCGGAAGCGCTGGCCGTGGCTCCAGCGTGAGCTCGTAGCGGCCCAGCTTCATTGCCCGCGGGCCCCCTTGAGAAGCGACCCAGCCATCATGGCGCCGACGGTCTCGGCATCGGCCTCTTCGCGAGAGAGCACGGCGCCGAATCGTCCTTCGTAGATGGGGGCCACCCAGTCGCTGAGGGAGAGGATCTCGTCCAGGTCCTCGGAGACGAGCAGCACCGCAGCTCCCGCTGCTCTGGCATCCAAGAGTGAGGCGCGGACGAACGCCGTGGCCTCCACATCCAGGCCATGGGTGGGGAGGTGCGCAATGAGGAACCGGGGTCTGCGAGACAGCACCCGGCCCAGGATGAGCTTCTGCAGATTGCCTCCCGACAGGTGTTGGGCCCGGGTGTGCTGGTGGGGAGCTTTCACGTTGTAGGCGGAGAGGATACGCTGGGTGAGCCGCTCCAGGCCCGCGTCATCAAGCACACCCCGCCGGGTGAACGCGGGGTCGAAATGGTAGTTTAACGTGATGTTCTCGACGAGGGAGAACGCGGCGATAGAAGCCACCTCGGAGCGTTCCGCGGGGACATAGCCGATCCCTCGCTGCCATCGTTGCAGCGGTGACAGGCGGGTGATGTCCTGCCCATCGAACCGAACACTGCCCGAGGCCGCAGGACGCAGGCCGGCCAGGACCTGGGCGAGTTCCTCCTGGCCATTTCCGGTGACGCCTGCCACACCCAGGACTTCGCCTTCGCGAAGGGAGAACGAGACACCGCGCAGGGCCAGCAGACCCTTGTCGTTGAAGGCGGCGAGTTGCTCCGCCTCCAGGAGAGGGCGCCCCGTTGGCAGGGCTCGGTCCGTCGAGCGGAAGGCCACATCACGGCCGACCATGTGGTGGACCAGGATCTCCTCGGTCGCCTCTGCCGTCTTCAAGCGCACCACCACTTTCCCGGACCGGAGGACCGTCACCCTGTGGCTGGCGCTCATGACGATGGGGAGCTTGTGAGTCACCAGAATCACGGTGATGCCCTGGCCGCGGACCAAACCCTGCAGGCCCGCCAGGAGTGTCTTTACTTCTGGTGGCGTGAGCGCGGAGGTGGGCTCATCGAGGATCAGGATTCTTGCACCGCGGTAGAGGGCTTTGAGGATTTCCACCCACTGCCGTTCGCCTTCAGACAGCTGCCACACTCTGGCGCCGAGGTCCACGGTAAAGCCGTACCGGTTCCCCAGCGTCTCTACCTCGGTTCGCGCAGCGCGAAGGTTGAGCACCCCGCGCACGCGGGGGTGTCCGAGCACGATGTTCTCCAGCACCGTGTGCGCGGACACGAGTCGCCGGGTTTGATGGACCATGCCGATCCCGTGGGTGAGGGCGTCGTGGGGGGATCGGAAACGGACCCGCCGGCCGAACACCTCCAGGGTGCCTTCGTCGGGCTGCACCAGGCCGAACAGGATGTTCATCAGGGTGGTCTTGCCGGCGCCGTTTTGGCCCAGGACCGCATGGATCTCGCCCGGATAGACATCGAGATCCACATCGTCAAGGGCCAGCACCCCAGGGAAGCGCTTCGTGATGCCCCGGGCGGCGAGGATGGGTTCAGGGGCCGCTGCCGACCCCCGCTTCACTTGAGGATAGTCATCCCGTCCAGGTCGAAGTTGAACTTCCCAAGCAGCCATTCGTCGGACGGCATCTGCTGGGCCTTCTTCACCACCATTCCTTTGGGGGGAATGGGGGTGTCTTGGAGCGCCAGTCCGGTTCCGTTGCTGACGAAGGCGTGCTCGAAGAAGGGATCCCACTGGCCCTTCATCATCTGTTCTCTGCGTTGGGTGACCAGTGTCAGAATCGAGGCGGGGATGAGGGGCCGGGCCTTGGGGCTGATCGCGTCCACACCCACCTGCTTGTTGTTCATAATGTCCACGGCGGGTTCGACCGTGCCGTCCGCCAGGGTCATCGTGTCCCGCATGCCCAGGTAGAGCAGGGTGCGCGGGTTCTGGTTGCCGGCCAGCCAGTCTTTGACCATCCGGTCGTAGAGAATCTCCCAGCGCGTGTCAAAGGAGACGGCGACCGTGTCGGTGCTGGACCAGCCGTAGAAGCCGACCACGTCCATGTCCTTGCCCACGAACCAGATCTTCCGCTCCTGAGCCACGTCCAGGGGGGAGCCGGAGTCGGTTTGCTGGGTGATCACGTCCACCTTGTACTGGCTCACCAGGGTTGTGGCGACTTCTCGCTCCTCCGTGGGTTTGTACCAGTCCCCTACGTACTTCACGTACACCGTGACACGCTTGCCGAGTGCCTTGGCCGCGTCCTGCACACCGAGGAAGAAGCCGGCCGTGCGGCGCAGGACCTGGATGTTGGGGAAGGCGGAGACGACGCCAAGATTCCCAGTGCGGGTCAGCGCGCCCGCGATCAGCCCTTCGAGGTAGAGGGCCTGGTACTGTCTGGGGAAGAATCGGATGAAATTTCGCTTGGTCGTAACGTCGCTGGCGACCACAGAGCCGAAGTACACCTTCGGATACTTGTCCGCGATTTCCTTAAGGGGCAAACCCATGAACTCGGCATTCCCCACGACGATGTTGGCGTTCTGCCGGATGAGTTCTTCAGCGTAGGGGATCGTCACGTCCGGTCCGACTTCTTCCCGATAGACGTATTTCACGTTTGGATACTTTTGCGCGATGCGCTGGGCGGCGCGGTGGTGGGCGCCGGACCATGTGGTTCCCTTGATCACGCTGAAGTGCAGGATGGCGAGCGTCGCGGTCTGGCCCGCGGCCGCGGCCGCGGATACGGCCCACTGGGCCGCGGAGCTTGCGAGGCCCGCGGTGACCAGGAGCGCGACGGCGACGGCCCAACGCGGGGCAGTCCTCGTGCTCGAATGCACGTCTCGATCCATGTGATTCCTCCCCAGACCCGGATTCCGCATGGGTGCGCAATAGACTTTGCGATGTGCGCCGGTTATCCTCCACGCGCGTGAATGCTGCTCAGGACTGGTGGGGTTGGACTGGAGAGGCGGGATTCTATCGGATCACGCTGGCCGGGTGGATGGTGCCCTTCTGCGCTTGTTCGACGATCCCCCGCTCGCTGATCAGGTACAGCATGTTCACCCCGGAGGCCACGTGGTATTGCGTGGCGGCCTGCGGCGTGCCGATCACCAGCGGAATCCGCAGCTGCCAGGTCGTGATGAATGTCCGCAGCGCCACGCGATCGGGTTGCATCAGGACCACGAGGCTGGCCACGCGGCCCCCGGAGTTCCGCACCCGTGCGTCCAGATCGCGAATCACCTGCCGGGTTTGATTATCCAGTCTCCAGATGAAGAGGACTGCGGTCTTGTGCCCGCGCGCGACCTCCAGCCGGTGAATGACTCCCAGACGATCCTTTAATGCTAGTGCTGGCGCTTTCACCCCGGTCGCGAGCGGAGGCCGCGCGGGAGCGGGTCGCGGAGGAGCCGGCGTGATCGGCTTTGGCTGTGGTCTTTGTGACGGCTGCGGTGCTTGGGGCGCCTGCGCTGCCTGCGGTTCCGTTGCTTGTGGCTCAGCGGCACGAGATGCCCGTGATGCTGACGGCGATTCAACCTCGCCGGTGAGTAATGAGGCGACAAGCGACACCGGTCCTTCCGTGACCTCAACGGTCCGATAGACCGGCGGGTAGCCCTGACGGCTGATGAGGACGCGGTAGGTTCCCGGTTTCAGGTCGACGGTGAGTGGCGTTGTGCCGACATCCCGGTCGTCCACCTGCACCTGTGCGCCCGGCGGAGTGGAGCGGACGAGCAGAAATGAAGAACTCTCCTCCTGCTGCCTCACGGGCGCCGGAGCTGGCTTTCCCAGCACCAGTCCGACAGAATGCGCATACAACGAACCCAGGACCGGGACGCGCCCGCTCACTGCGGGCACACCGCCCAGTCCGATGAGTCCTGCCAGCACCACGACCACGGCCGCGGGTTTGAGCACCGCGGGCTTCAGTAATTTGGAAAATCTGCGGTGCCGGGGCAGCGTCGCCGGACGGACTTGCGTCCCGAACAGCACGCCGCTCTTGGAGAGGTCCGTGCCGCAGGATTCGCACTGCAGGGCGCCGGCCGCCAGCTGCGCCCCGCAGATGGGACAGCTTTGGTCGCCTTTTGGAGTTGCAGGTCGAATATTCTGCATGTGTGTCGACCTTCTTCCCCTACCATTCCCAAAAATGTGCCTGTTTGGACATGGAACTTTTCCTCGCGGGCGCCGTCTAAGCAGACAGAGCCGGGCGCACGAGAGGGCGCGGTGGCGCCCAACCGCATTCCCCTCTCCCGGTGGGAGAGGGATAAAGAGTGAGGGGGAGCGCACATCCTTGTGATGGAGGCGCCGCTGTTGTGAGTGAAGAGGCAGACCTGATTGCGCGAAGCGGCGGTGGCGATCTGGACGCGTACGATCGCCTGGTGGAACTCTACCAGGACCGGGTCTACCAGGTCGCCTACCGGATCACAGGCAACCGTGAGGATGCCTGGGACGCTGCGCAAGAAACGTTCCTGAACGCGTTCCGGTCGCTTCCGCGTTTCCGCGGGGCATCGGCGTTTTCTACCTGGGTGCACCGCATTGCCACGAATGCCGCGCTGGACTTGATCCGCCGCCGTCCTCCCCAGCCGCCTGTCTCGCTGGAGGATGTGGCGGTGAGCGCCGGGGACGACCCCGCGGAGACCGCCACGCGATCGGAGCTCCAGCAGCGTCTCCACCGCGCCGTTACCTCGCTGCCGGCCGACCAGCGCGTGGTGGTGGTCCTGCGTGACGTGCAGGGACTGTCCTACGAGGAGATTACCGCCGTGCTGCGGATCCCTCCGGGTACCGTCCGGTCACGGCTCAGCCGCGGCCGCGAGTCGCTGCGCCGGCAGCTGGCCGATCTAGCCCCGGCGGCCGGTGTGTAGCCTTGGGTAGGAGGAGGATCGGTTCATGAAGATGGGCCATGTCACAGAGTTGCTCTCCGCCTATCTTGACGAGCAGGTAGGCTCCGGCGAGCGGGCGAGAATCACCACGCACCTGGAGGCCTGTGAGTCGTGCCGGGCCCATCTCGAGTCGCTGCGCAAGACCGTGGCCCTGCTGCACACGACTGAGCCGGTGCGGGCTCCGGAAGGTTTCCGCGCCAGGCTCCGCGAGCGGATTGACGCGCAGCCGCGCCGCGCCCCACGCACATTTGGCCTGCCCCGGTTGCCCTGGTCGTGGCGAACGGCTGCGGCGGCCCTGGCCGTGGTCATGGTCGGGCTGTTTACGGTGAACCTGCTGCGCGCGCAGTTCCCACGCGTCGCGCTGCAGCGCGCTCGGGGACCGGAAGTGTCCGTCTCGACGCCCCCGCCGCCATTCCCGGGGCCTCCAGCAGCATCTGTGGATCGGGCCGCGCGCGCGCCGGAGGTGGGCGCCCCCGCTCCATATACCCCCGGCGAGCCCGCCTTGCGCCGCGTGATCCGCACCGCCAGCGTGATGCTGGAGGTAGGGGATCTGGATCAGACGGCGTCGCGGCTGACCCGCATCGCCGAAGCGGCAGGAGGATTCATTGCCGACTCATCCTTCGCACAGGCCGGCTCGACGCCGGAAGGGACATTTGTGCTGCGCGTGCCGGCCCCGCGCTTCGCCGACGTGCTGGCGCAGGTGGAAGAATTGGGCCATGTCCAGCAGCGCCGGATCAGCGGTCAGGATGTGACCGAGGAATACGTCGACCTGCAGGCGCGCATCCGCAACCTGGAGCGTTACGAGCAGCGGCTGCTGGCATTCGCCGACCGTGCGGCGAAAGTGTCAGACTTGCTGGCGATCGAGCAGGAGCTCGCGCGGGTCCGCGGCGAGATCGAGATGCTCACGGGACGCGCACGGTATCTGGACCGGCAGGTGGACCTGGCGTCGATTCAGGTGAGCGCGCACGAGCAGGCCAAGGCGTCTGGAGGGTTCTGGGATTTCTCGGGGACGCTCACGAAAGTTCAAATGGCGTTCCTGGCAACGATCCGTCAGTTGCTGCGTGCGGCCGAAACCGTGGTCGTCGCCGTCAGCGCCCTGGTCCCCGTGGTCGTGCTGGCCGGCCTGGCCTGGTTCGTAGTGCGCCGGGTCCGCGTGGCCCGGGGCATCTGAGATCAGCACCATCAGCTAGTCGGGAGCGGGAGGGAGTAGTTCCTCGCGCCTGGCCGCAGACAGGTCGGTGGTTTGAATGAGGCTCACCGCCGCGACAATCGCCAGCCCGCCTGTGATCTGGACAGCGCCCAGCCTCTCGTGTAGCAGCGCCATCGCCGCGGCGCTGCCGACCACCGGCTCCAGCGTGGCGGTCAGGCTGGCCAGGCTGGGTGTGATGTGTCGCAGCGCGTACAGAAACAACCCAAACGGAAGAATTGTGGCGAAGATCGCGATGAATCCGAAGAGCAGCCACTCGACCGGGGCGTAACCTGAGAGGTACGCCTTCCACGGCTGCACGATCAGGCTCCAAGCAACGGCGCCCGATCCCAGCGCGTACAGCAGCACCGTCCACGAGTCCACTTGCCGGATCCGTGCTCGGGCCAGGATCGCATACACACCGAAAGCGATAGCGGAAAAGGATCCGGTGAGCAGTCCCAGTGGCTGGATACGGATGCCCTCTCTGCCGGCGACGAGAAAATACGCACCAGCCACCGCGAGCAGGATCGCGCCGCCCCGCATCGGCGTGATCGTCTCGCGGGTCACGGCCCACGCATGCAGCGTGACGAAGACAGGACCCGTGTACTGCAAGAAGAGCGCGGTGGAGACGTCTGTCAGGCTGATCGTCAGATAGTAGCTGAACTGGGACGCAGTCATCGCCAGCCCCAGCACCACCAGCCGTCCCACTAGGCTCCGGGATACCCGCAGCGGATGTCTGCGCAGCGCCAGGATGACCAGAAGCGTCGCAAAGGACGCGGTCAGCCGGATCTCGATCAATGTCCACGGTTCGATGCGGCGGTTGAAGAGGCTCTTCGCGACGACTCCCGACACGCCCCAGAGCGTCGCCGCGCCCATGACCGCTAGGTAACCTCTGATTCGAGATTGCAGCATCCAGGTCAACCTACACAATCTACGCAACCTACACAAGCTACACAATCACTAGCGCAAACCTTCAGTGATGTGTCAGTTGCAGGTGATTGTGTAGGTTGTGTAGTTTGTGTAGGTCGTGTAGGTTACGGCAACGCCTCAGCCGCCATCACAAATCCCGCCAGCATGTCGGACCCCGACGTTTCTCCAAACGCCATGACGCCGCGAGCCGCGGCGGCGATGCGGTCCGGATCATTTTCCGCCACCGCGTCGACGAGCCGGTGCCAGGCCTCGCTGGCCTCCCCTCGCGCCGCGGCCTCAAGGTAGGCCATGCTGATGCGGGTCGTCCGGTTCCGCACGCCAGAGACGATTGCGTGGCGCATCCGGTCTGCGGTATCCGCGTACAGCGCCAGCGTCAGCAGGCATCCCACGAGGACATCATCGCCTGAAGGCGTCAGCCCCGGGCCCAGGCCGGCCAGTGTGCTGGCGGCATGACCCACGAGAAGCGCATCAGGATGCTGCAGTCCCCGAGCCAGATCGCGGAGCGCTGGCGCCGCGCGCGTCTCCAGTGCTGTCGTGGCCACGTGTCCAGTCGCGGCGCGGGCCAGGCCGCCCTCGGGTGCTTCCACTTCAAGCACGCCTCGCAGCGTAACTAGATTGTCGCGAAGCCTGCTGATGTGTTCTCCCGGCCATGGCGGCAGTGCCGCGTCCCACACGATGGCACCGGCGAGTTCGATCTCGATGCCGCCGGCCCGCAGTCCGCGGTCCGTGGACGTCGCGGTGTCGCCTGCTGCAACGCGATCGTGAAATGTCTCCGCGTCGACGACGATATTGAGAGGACCATTCAAGAGCACGGGCGTGACCAGGGCGACGATCTGCCCGTCCATGTCGAGATAACTGCTCCGGTCAAATGTGGCAAGGATGTACCCGGCGCGGGGTTGCCTGAGGTAATTGCCAATGCGGCGGTTCAACGACCGTGCCTGTAGCAGCGCGCGTGTCTTCATTCCCGCGCTCCGCCCCGAGCCCGCAGAGCGGGCGTGGGGGTTCCCGCCTTTAGCCTCTGCGCCGCGTCGGCGACGGCCTCCACAATTCCCTGATAGCCGGTGCATCGACAGAGGTGACCCGCCAGGGCCACCCGGATTTCCTCCGCGGTCGGGCTGGGATGCTCGCGCAAGAAGGCGAGGGTCGTCATCAGAAAGCCGGGGGTACAGAAGCCGCATTGCAACCCGTGATGCTCGCGGAACGCCTCCTGGACGGGGTGCAGGCGGTCCGGCGTGCCCAGCGCCTCCACCGTCGTAATCTCCGCGTCGGCCGCCTGCACGGCGAACATCAGACAGCTGCGCACCGGCTCGCCGTCTAGCAAAATCGTGCAGGCACCGCAGACGCCATGCTCGCAACCGACGTGCGTGCCCGTCAACTCCAGGTGCCCGCGCAGGAAATCCACCAGGGTTGTCCGGACATCGACCGTCGCAGTCCTCGGGACTCCGTTCACGTGTACAGTGATCGTCGTGCTCGTGAGCAGCGCAGGAACCGTCGTCCTTGCAGGGACCGGATTACGGGGAGGCGCTATCCTCGCCTTGGTCGGTCGCCTGACCACGCTGGCACGTTTCTTCATATACCTATGTTGTCATCGCGAGCGCCGAAGGCGCGTGGCGATCCGCACCTTATGCTGATCTCCTCTCAAGTGGAGATTGCCACGGCCCTGCGGGCCTCGCAATGACAGATGTTAGCTTTCTCAGCGCGTTCCCATTTGCTTCATTTTCGCCCGTTCTGTCGCAGCACGCAGCGCCCGCTGCGCCAGCACCCCGGCCACTTCTTTCCGGTACTCCGCGGACGCGTGAATGTCGCCGGTCGGGTCGATCTGGTGTGTCACGACCTTCCGGAGTTGAGCGAGTGTGCCATCAGTAACCGCCTTGCCGGTGACGACCGCCTCGGCGTCCTGAATGCGGACCGGCACCGGCCCCACGCCGGTGAAGGCCAGGCGCGCCTGGGCGCAGATATCTCCTGCCAGCGTCACCAGCGCGCCGACGCCGACCAGCGCGTAGTCACCGTGCCGGCGGGCCACTTCCAGGAACGCCGTCCCATACTGCTCGTGCGCCGGGAACCTGACTTCAACCAACAGTTCGTCAGGCCGGAGGGCGGTCGTGAGGTAGGAGATGAAGAACTCGCGCGCACCGAGGCGGCGCGTTCCTCCCGAGCCTTTGACGATCACCGTTCCATCCAGTGCGGCCAGCACCGCTGGCAGCTCAGCGGACGGATCTGCGTGCGCGATGCTGCCGCCCACGGTCCCGCGGGTACGGATCTGCAGATGCCCCACCAGCGGCAGCGCGTCGGCCAGCAAAGGCAGCCTCCGCGCGACTACCGCCGAACGCTCCGCCGCGCGCTGCCTCGTCATCGCCCCGATCGCGATTTCCCCATTCTCCTGGCGGATGTAGTCGAGGCCTCTCACACGGTTGAGGTCGATGATCACTGAGGGGCGCGCCAGCCGCATGTTCAGCAACGGGACCAGGCTCTGCCCGCCGGCGAGCAGTTTCCCGTCAGCCCCGTGGTCTC
>VBAI01000182.1 GCA_005882295.1 Candidatus Segetimicrobium genomatis
ATGCCTTCTTCACTGCGCACCTGGTCGCCGAAACCCTGCTCACCGTGGCGCCAGATAGCGTCCTTTACGCGACGCGCCACGCCCTGTTTATCGCCGCCGCGTGGTCATTGCTGTACAGCTTCCGCCCAGATGCCCGGCTGACGCTAGTTGCCGCCGCGGCGATCCTGGCTGCCGCTGTTGTGACACCTGTCTCCTGGCTGGCCGGCGCGCTGACCGCGTCCCTCGCAGGCGGTGCCGCGTTCGTCAGCAGCGCCTGGCTCTTGTATCGCGATGAAGAGGGACTGCAGACGTCCAGCACGGTCCTCCTGTTCTGGGGTCTGGTGTTAGGGGGCCTCCATTCGCTGGACTATCCGTTCGTCCGCCCGCACCCCGGGCCGGCCGCGGTGGGCGCAGCGCTCTCCGGCGTGTTTACTGTGGCGTTCGGCGTCGGCGTCGTGCTGTGGGCACTGCAGCGCTCCCGCGACCTCGTCACCATGAGCGCGATCGCCGAAGCGCTGAACCGTTCGCTGAACGTGCGCGAAGCGCTTGGACGGTCGCTCCAGCAGTTGGTGGCGCTGATGCGGGTCAGCAGCGGATGGATCTTCCTGCGTGACGGAGGAGAGTTCGCTGTCGCCGTCACGGAGCGCCTCCCGCCTGCGCTGGCGGCGAACGAGATGGATCGGATGCGCGGGGACTGCCGGTGCCTGCAGATGCTGCGCGAGGGCCAGCTCCCCGCGGCGGTCAACATTGTGAACTGCCTGCGACTGGAGAAAGCCGGCTGGGATCGTCCCCGGCACGTGACGGTGCCGCTGCGGACCGCCGGCGACGTCGTCGGCGTGATGAACCTCGTGGTGCCGCGGCGCAGAACAGTGACCTCGCGGGAGCTATCAACGCTGTCCGCGATCGGCGATCAAATCGGCCTCGCCGCCGAACGCGCGCGGCTGTACGAGGAAGTTCGGGAAAAGGAAGCGCTGCGGGGCCAGCTGCTGGAGAAGCTCATCTCCGCGCACGAGGACGAACGCCGGCGAATCGCGAGGGAATTGCACGACGAGGCCGGCCAGGCGCTCAGCGCCCTCATCGTGAACCTGGAGGTTGCGGAACAGTCCCAGGCGCCTGTGCCGCCGGAGCAGCTGGCGCGGCTGCGCGACATCGCGGAAGGCACGCTGGCGGAACTGCGGCGTATGATCTATGATCTGCGGCCCTCGATTCTCGACGACATGGGACTGGCGGCCGCGATCCGATGGTACGCGAAGGAAACGGTGGAGCCGAAGGGTGTGCCGGTGACGATGCACATCAGCGGGTTAGGTGAACGCCTTCCTTCGTACATCGAGACTGCGGTCTTCCGCATTGTACAGGAGGCACTAACGAACATCCTGAAACATGCTGGCGCCACCCGCGCCACGGTGGAGGTCGCCCACGGCAACGGCCGCATGGAGCTGGTGATCAGCGATGACGGCCGCGGATTTGATCCCAGCGCGGTGACCACCCACCGCGAGGGCGGGATGGGTCTGCTCGGGATGCGGGAGCGCGCCGAACTGCTGGGTGGGACGCTCACGATCCAATCAACGCCGGGTGCGGGCACGCGCCTGGAGGCTGCCATTCCCGTGGGAGCGCGCAATGGCCAAGATTAAGGTGCTGCTTGCCGATGATCACGCGATCGTTCGCGAAGGCGTACGGCTGATCCTGGCCAAGGAGTCGGACATCGAGGTCGTCGGCGAGGCCCAGGATGGCGCGCAGGCGCTAGAGATGGTCGAGCGCCTGAAGCCCGCCGTCGTAGTCATGGACATCAGCATGCCGGGAATGGGCGGGATTGAGGCAACCCAGCAGACAAAAGCGCGCCACCCCGACATCAACATCCTGGCGCTGACGATGCACGAGGACGAGAGCTACGTCTTTAAACTCCTGCACGCCGGGGCGTCCGGCTACGTGCTGAAGCGGGCAGCCGCGCGGGACCTCGTGGAAGCCGTGCGCGCTGCCGCGAGGGGTGAAGCCTTCCTCTACCCGTCGGTCGCGCGGAAAGTCGTGGAAGATTATCTCAAACGAGTAGAAACCGGCGAGGGGCGCGAGCGCTATGATGGGCTGACCGAGCGCGAGCGGGAGATCCTCACGTTGATCGCTCAAGGGCTCAGCAACCAGCAGATCGCTGAGAAACTCTACATTAGCATCAAGACTGTGCAGACCCACCGCGCCCACGTCCTGGAGAAGTTGGGCCTGCACGACCGGACCGAGCTGGTGCGATACGCCATCCGCAAAGGACTGATCGAGGCATAATCGCACCAGCCGACGCGCAATCTCGGCCTGCTATTTCACCACAAGCACGCCCTTCATCCCGGCCTCGTAGTGGCCCTCCTGATGGCAGGCCATCTCGAACGTGCCCTTGCGATTCGGGACGAACTTGATCGCCACCGACCTGCCCTTAGGAACCTCGAACTCGAAGAGAGCCGTCCCGTTCGTTGTGCCGAACCCTTTAATCTCAGAGTTGACTTCTCCGATTCCCTGGAAATAGGTATTGGGAATTACCCACTCGTCCCATTCAGTGATCTTCTTGCCGGCAGGCGGTGTGGCATACACGCTGAATTCGTGGATCACGGCTCCTCGGTTTAGCAGCGTGACCTCAGCCGGCATGCCGGCCTGCAGCGTGACCGTGGCCGGCGTGAATTTGAAATCGCTCAGCACGATTGTCACTTTCTGCTCCTTCCCTGCTCCACTAGCGCCTCCGTAGGTCACAAGGACCAACAGGGCCGCGACAACCCCCAGCACCAGCCACCTATTCATGCGGATCACCCCTCCCGTTTGTTCTTTCGCCTACTCGTGCCATCAACACGTTCCAACACTCAGCGGGCGCGGCGGATCTTCCATCGTTCCGCCGCTCCATGGCGCCACCTCCCGGGTGTGCCACCACCTCATCGGGACAGCACCCGCTACCCCGTTAAGTCCCACTGTAAAGGTACGCGTCGACTGGAACCATCGGGCCGCGAACCGATTTGGGATCAATCAATCACCCGAGGGCGGAATACGGCTGGGACCACCGACTATCAGGGGCGCTTGCCGTAAGTTGTTCGAACCCGCAACCAGAGCGGGCAAGTCGGCTCCATGACCCGCTGTCAAGACCGCATGGTAATGCTTCACTCCCACCTTTGTGTTCTTTGCTGTTTCGCGGACGCGCTCTGGTGCTGCAGGTGAGCAGCTTATCCGAGGGAATTCCAATGGCATCCAGACGCATGCAGGTCGGCTTATAATGTGCCGGGGAGGATGAGAAAGATGAGGCAAGGCGTAGCACGGCCCGAGGCCGTCGAAGCGCTCTTTGAGAAACTTCGGATCCGCGGTAGGGAAAACCCAGCATGGCAGCGCCTCGTCATCGCCACGGGACGTGCCCACGAACGCTATCTGCAGGTCCGGGCACCGAATGCGCGGGGTTTCTATCACGGACTGCTTACGGGATACGCGGTCGCGATGAAGGCACTGCAGGGCAAGGTGACGGGAAGGCGGCCCTAGCAAAAACGCGCATGCGGGGTCTGATTCTTCCCCTTACTCCCGCCTCCCGAGACCATCGGGTCTGCGCCTGACCCCGGTATCAGGCGCCTCTAGGGTCCCAAATCGTCTGCCAGCCCGATAGACTAAACCCCCCACCCAGAAGTACTCTCAAGACAACAAACAAGGGGGTGAACCCAAATGGCAGCACAGCAGAAGCAGGATAACTTCTACAAGGACCCCAGGTTCGCGCGTGTTCTGTTCAACACCGCCCGGTTCGCCTGGTTGTGGGCAATCATCCGAGTGTGGCTGGGGTGGCAGTGGATCGAGGCGTCACTGCACAAGATTGGAGATGCAGCCTGGGTCGGAAACGGCGCCGCCCTGAAAGGGTACTGGCTGCGTGCCGTGGCCGTCCCACAGCCGCCGGCCAAACCGCTCATCACGTTCGACTGGTACCGCAGCGCCAAGCTGGTCGCTTACGGCGAGATGCTTATCGGCGTCGCCCTCATCATCGGGGCGTTCGTGGGCATCGCCGCCTTCCTCGCCGGATTCATGAACTGGAACTTCATGATGGCGGGCGCGGCCAGCACGAACCCGGTCCTCTTCACCCTTTCGATCCTGCTCATCCTGGCCTGGAAGGTCGCCGGGTACTACGGGGCGGATCGATACTTGCTCCCCGCGCTCGGCACGCCATGGAAGCCGGGGAAGGTGTTCACCCCCAACCGCGGAGCACTGCCTGCGTGACACCGCTCTGCGGTGCGGACGAGAGGGCGTCTGTGAACCTGGCGCCCTCTCCTGTCTTGGTTCTTTACGTTGCATGACAATAGGGAGAAACGCAAAGGGGGGTTGGAGCGATGTCGGTTTCCTCTCGCGAGTTGTGGACGGTTCTGCACGGGCTGATCTTCGGCTCGCTGTTCTTGCTGGCATTTGCCGGCGGGCTGGCGGGCCTCTATAGCCTCCGGCCAGAGTGGGTCACTGTGGCAGGAATTCGCGAGCGGCTACGCCGCCTGCTGGCAGGCACGTGGCTGATGGCCGTCCTGGCCTGGATTACGGTCTTGAGCGGAACGTACATCGTGTACCCGTGGTATCGGGCAAAAGCTCCCGACAGCCCGCGATCGCTGCTATTAGCCAATCCCGCAACCAAGCTCTGGCACAACTTCGGCATGGAGTGGAAGGAGCACGTGGGATGGTTTGCGCCGATCCTCGCGACAGCGGTGGCGTTCACGGTCCTCTATTACGGCCCGCAGCTGGCGCGGGAACCCCGCGTGCGCCGCGCGCTGGTGTGGCTGTTTGCATTCGCTTTTGCCGCAGCCGGGATCGCCGGGGTGTTCGGTGCATTTCTCAATAAAGTTGCACCGATTCGGTAAGGAGGTGTAGCGATGGCTGCGCAGATGCAGACTTCGAAGCCGACCGGGCCCGGCGCGGCCGCGGTACTTGCGGCAGGAACAGGCACGTTCACGATCGGACTGATGGCCTCGCTGGCCGGGGCGTCCGCAGGTCTGAACAATGCCCTGAACTGGTACGGTCCCACAGGTCCGCTGTCCGGGAAGACTGGCGTCGGGGTTGTGGCGTGGCTACTGGCGTGGATCATCTTGCATGCCGCGTGGAAGAGCAAGAACGTGAACTTCGGACGTGCCTTCAACTGGGCTCTAGCCCTGGTGATCTTGGGATTCCTGCTCACCTTCCCGCCAGTGTTTGGCCTCTTCGCTAGAGAGTGACCCTGAGACCACGAGCCTTCACGCTGCTGGCGTGCGGCAGGCCGCTGCGGATGCAGCGGCCTGTTCGTGTTTGATCGGACCCAAAGCCGCAGGCCCGATCAAAATTCCTGGTGCCGGGCAAGGGATTTGAACCCGCCGCGGGGTCGCTCACCGCGACCCCCACGAGCCTATAGCTCGTGGGGCCCTCAGAGGAAGACAATGTCGCAGCTCGCTCCTCCTCAGGGGGCTTCGCCCCCTCGGACGGCAGCACACGACGCTGCCATGTCACCCCCTACTACGCGAGGGCGATAACTCTCCCTCGCACTCCCTCTCCCGTGGGGGTTCAATGCACCAGACACCAAGAAAATTCGGCAGGGCCCAAACCACAGACCCTGCCGAATTTTCTTGGTGCCGGGCGGGCGTTTCTGCCTCTATCGAAACTCGTAACAGCACGGGTCGGGCGACGCCCTCCTCAGCCGCTCTAAGACGCCAGACGCGAGCGTATATAGCGGTCCGCGGAGGAATTTTTGTGACATTGACGCTCCAAGGGCAGGACCGGCGCCCTAACACGCTACTGGATGCGGACGCCCTGGGGGTTAGTCTGTATCGGCCAACTCGGGTTATGCTGGCGGTGGCGATGGTGGGAATCTGCATGGCCGTGAACGCTACGACCTCACGGTCGCCGCGGTCTCGATCGCGAGGACCATGACCTCTCTCCCCTTGAGGTAGGAACCCCCTGCCACATCGACGAACCGATACATCCGTCCTGCCGAACTCGCGCATGTCGGTCCCCGACGATAGACCGGTCGGCATCGGGATCGTTGGTTATGGCCTGATGGGCCGCGTCCACGCCTATGCGTACCGCGCAATTCCTGTTTACTACCATGGCCAACCGGCTCCGGTCCGCCTTGTAGGCGTGTGCGATGTTGACGCGACTCGCGCGAAGGAGGGTGTGACTGAGGCGGGGTTTGCGTTCGGGACGCGTCGCGTGGAGGACCTAGTCGCGCACGACGACATCCATGTCATCGACGTGTGCACACCGAACCGCTTTCATGCCGAGGCGGTGGAGGCGGCGCTTCGCGCTGGCAAGCATGTGTACTGCGAGAAGCCGCTGGCCTTCGATCTGCCCGAGGCGCGGCGCCTAGCGCAGCTGGCCGTGCGCGCGGGCGTCACGCACCAGGTTGTATCCGAGTACCGGTTCTTCCCCGCGATGCTACGCGCCCGCGAACTGATTGCCGACAACTTTGCGGGTCGGATCTTTCACGTGCGCGGCGCGTACCTGCACTCGGGCTACGTCGACCCCGATCGGCCACTGGAATGGCGGCTGCGGCGCGAGGTCATCGGCGGCGGCGTGCTGATGGACCTGGGCCCGCACCTGCTGGACCTGATGCGCTGGCTGGCCGGAAACGTGGAGAGCGTGTGCGCGCTGACCGAGACCTTCATCCGCGAGCGCCGTACCCCAGAGGATCCCACGCGACGTTTGCCGGTCGAGGTCGAGGATGCGATCATCGTCCTGATGCGGTTCACCAGCGGCGCACTGGGTACCGCCGAACTCTCGCGTGTGGCCACCGGCGCCGAGGACGAATTGCGGCTGGAGCTGCACGGCAGCAACGGCGCGCTGGGATTCAATTTAATGGATCCCAACTGGCTGCTGGCTTACGACCGTACGGCACCGCCCGACCGTCGCGGGTATACGAAACTGGCCACCGTCCAGTATTATCCGCCCCCGGCGGCTATGCCGTCGCCCAAGTTCACGCTGGGCTGGATCCGCTCACATGTGCACTCGCAGTTTTCCTTCCTCGACGCCGTCGTGCATCACCGCTCGGCCTCGCCCTCATTTGAGGATGCCGTCAGGGTGCATGAACTGATCGAGGCCTGCTACCGGTCGGCACGCGAGCGTCGGTGGATCGGGCTGGACGAGATGCCAGAGCCCTGAACCATTCGCGGAGCGACAAACTGGCCAGCATGGCTGAGAGGCGAGATCTATGGAGACGGTGCCGGTTGGAAAGGAGTGATTCACCGAGGAAAGCAAACATGGAAAGCCAAACATAGTGATAGATGGTTCTGCACAAGCGCTCGTAGAATGTCCGTTTGAAGAGGAGGATGAAAATGGACAAGCGAGTCGTGACGCTGGTGGGCTTGATTGCGTTGCTCTCGACAATGTGGTTCGGCGGCGCCGCACCGACGCATCAGGCGGGACCCGTGCGGGCAACCGCAGCACCCACGATCTTGGGCTTTCCCGCAGCGACCGAGCTAGAAGCCAAGACTGCCCAAGCTGCTTTCAACGCAGCGGACAAAGGCAAGCCCGACCCCGCGTGGAAGGGCAAGAAGTTTACCATTGCCGTGTATTCGGCCGGTCAGCGCGGTGCAATTTCCGGTCCCCTGTATTTCTGGCGCAACAAGTTCACAGAGCTCACCGGCGCCACCTATGACATCGTCGAAATCCCGTTCGCCGAGTTGCGCGAGAAAATCTACAGCGACTTCACGACGAGTGCATATAAGTACGATGTCATCATCAACTGCTCCAACTGGTACGGGGATGCCATTGCCAATGACTGGATTCAGCCGATTGATAAGTACTTCAACGAGCCGCGCATGCCCAAATGGGATCGCGCGTCGATTGCGCCTGCGGTCGCAAACCTGATGAAGTGGGGGGAGCACTGGTACGGCACAAACAATGACCACGATGCCCAGGTGTTGTACTACCGGCGTGACATTCTCAGCGACCCCAAGTGGCAGGCGCAGTTCAAGCAGGAGATGGGGCGCGACATGCCCGTCGCCATGGACACATGGGAAGACGTGCTGGAGATCGCGAAGTTCTTCAACCGCAAGGATTGGAACGGCGACGGTAAGCCGGATAACGGCATCTCTCTTCACCTCAAGGTCGGCGGTCAGGGCTTCTTCCACTTCATGGCTCTGTCCGCACCCTATGTTGTGACTCCATATCTGGGCCAGCCGCCCACGAAGGTGACGAAGTATCACAACGTGTACTGGTTCGACCCCGAGACGATGGAGCCATTGATCAACTCGCCCGGCCATGTCAGAGCACTTGAGACGTTGATTGCGCTCTCAAAGGCGGGCTCACCCGCGATGTGGGGCTGGAGTCTGGGTGAGGCGTGGGCTGATTTTCTATCGGGCAAGTCGGTGTTGGTCTTCTCGTGGGGTGATGTCGGTTCGCTGGCGGAAGATCCGACGCAATCCAAGATTGCCGGCAAGCTGGGCGCACGCGGGATCCCGGGCACCAAGCAACCGTATGACCTGGAGAAGAAGCAGTTCCTAAATCTGAGTAAGCCGAACATGGTCGGCAACCAGGTGGGCTGCTCGTGGCATCCGGTGCTCTCCAAGTTCGCAAAGAATCCCGACCTCGCCTACTACTTCATGGCGTGGCAGGCGACGCCGCCGATCAACCACTGGAATGTGTACATGGGCTGGACCGGGGTAGACCCGGGCACGACGTACGACTGGTTCCCGCCTGCCGGCAAGGCAACGATCGATGAGTATGTGGCGGGGGGATACAAGGCTGACGACGCCAAGTCGTTCATCGGGGCGTTCACGGACAACTTCTATCGATACCCGATCTTCCAGAACTACATCCGTATCCCCGGTACGCCGGAGATGATGGAAGTATGGGATGTCCACCTCTCCGAGGCGGTGACCGGTCAGGTCAGTCCCAAAGAGGCTCTGGACCGCACGTACCAGGACTGGCAGAAGATCATTGATAACATTGGGCGTGCGAAGCTGCTCAAGCTGTATCAACAGTCCATCGGCTATACGAAATAGTGCAATTCTGAACCGAGTACGTGGGGAGGGGGGTTGCATGAATGAACCCCTCTCCCCTTTACCATGAAAGCCATGGCTCATAAGGAACGGATCAAATTCTTCTTCGTCATTCCAGGTATTCTGTGGGTCCTCATCTTTACAATTTTCCCACTGCTGTACTCGCTCCGGCTGAGTTTTTTCCAGGCCCGCCTTGGGCAAGACCAGACCTTTATCGGGATGGGGAACTTTCAGGGTGCATTCTCCGACTATCGTTTCTGGAACTCGTTGAGCATCACCGTCTTCTTTGTGGTGGTGAGTGTAAGCCTCACCGTGCTGCTGGGGCTGGGGTTGGCGCTGCTCTTTAACCGCCCTCGACGCGGTCTGCGCTTTTTCCGGTCGAGTTTTGTTCTTCCCATCTTCACAGCGCCGATCGCCTTAGGCTACCTAGGACTCACAATCTTTCACGAAGATGTCGGCGCGGTGAACGTCGCGCTGCGCATGCTTGGGGTTGTGAATCCACCCGGCTGGTTCCATCAGGTGTGGGCCGCGCGCCTGGCCATCACGCTGGTAGATGTCTGGCAGTGGACGTCCTTTTGCTTTCTCGTCCTCCTCGCGGGATTGCAGAATTTGCCCGAGGAACTCTACGAGGCAGCGCAGTTAGATACGTCTTCGGGGTGGGGGATATTCCGTCACATCACCTTGCCATTGCTCGCGCCCGTTCTCTTTACTGTAACCATTCTCCGGCTAGTCGAAACGCTCAAAGTGCTGGATATTCCCTTCAGCATGACCAGTGGCGGCCCAGGCGCAGCGACGCAGACATACTCCTTCTATGTGTATCTGGTCGGACTGCGCAACTTTAATGCGGGCTACGCATCGGCGCTGGCCTATATCCTCTTGTTGATCATGTTGTTCATCAGCTCGTTCTTCTTCAACCGTCTGCGCGCGATTTATGACTAGGGCGTGTCTTGAGTCTCCGTACATTAACGGCTGTGTTCGGAGGCTTTAGAGAGGACCAACATCTGTGGCCACCAAGAACGCCATAAGTTCCCGAGAGAGATCCGAGAGGGTTGCTCCCAACGCTGCCGCCATACCGCCGGTGGCCGAGAGGCGCAGGAAGCCGCTCAAGATCACCGATGGGATGATATGGGTGTTGATCGTGGTCGCCACGCTGTGGGTGTTCTTCCCGTTTTACTGGGCGATCACGACCTCCTTTAAAGAGCACCTGGCAATTGTCAGCCAGCCCGGCTTCATCCCGTGGTTGCAGTTCCGGCCAACCCTGCTCAATTGGGAGCGCGAATTTGTGAACCGTGGCCCAGAGATCATGAGCGGCTTGACCAACAGCGGGATCATTGCCATCGGCGCGATGATCATCGCATGCGCCCTAGGCACGCTGGCCGGCTACGGACTGGCACGCTTTCGATTCCACCGCTGGCAAAACAAAGATGTGACGCTGTGGTTTCTCTCGCAGCGCTTTCTACCTCCGATGGTGACTGTCATTCCTTTCTTTCTGGTGATGAAGTTTTTGCGCCTGTTGGATAACCCTATCGCACTCATCATTGCCAACGCGACGTTCACGATGCCATTCGCGGTGCTGATTATGCGCGACGCGTTCAAGGAACTGCCCATCGAACTCGAGGAGTCGGCACTGGTCGACGGTTGTTCGCACTTCAGCGCCTTTTGGCGTATCGCCTTGCCTTTGGCGGCACCCGCGATCGCGGCAGCAGCGATCATCAGTTTCGCTTTCTCGTGGAACGAGTTTCTATTCGCGCTCATCCTGACGTATGAAAGAGCGCGCCCGATGTCTGTCATCATCGCGGGCGTGGAACACACTCAGGGCATCCAGTTTGAGTTCGTGGCCACGCGGCTACTCGTCGCAATTCTGCCGCCCGCGCTCTTGGCGCTGACCGTCCAGCGTTGGATTGTGCGCGGCCTCACCTTCGGCGCGGTGAAAGGATAACCCCTCACGGCTGCACTGCACATCGTGAAGCATGGACTATCTCCTCGGGCTTGACCTAGGCACGACACACCTCAAGGCCGTGGTGTTCGACGCGGCGGGGCGGCAAATCGCCACTGCCCGGCGCTCCACCCCCACCCATCATCCACGCCCCGAGTGGGCAGTGTACGAGCCGGAGGAGATCTGGCAGGGCATTGCCGGCGCGATCCGCGAGGTAGTCAGCGCGCTCAATGATCCTGTGGCGATTCGCGCTCTGGCAGTCGCCAGCATGGGCGAAGCCGGCGTGCCACTCGACGCGCACGACCAACCGCTCTATCCTGCGATCGCGTGGTTCGACCCACGCACCGAACCGCAGAGCCGCTGGTGGATCGACAACGTCGGTCTGTATGAAACGTATCGCATCACGGGTCAAACCGTAGACCCGTACCTCACGCTCGTCAAACTGCTCTGGCTGCGCGAGCACGAGCGGACAGTTTTCAAGCAGATGCGCCGCTGGCTGTGCATGGAGGATTGGGTTCTCTTTCGCCTGACCGGCGAATACGCGACTGATTACACTATTGCCTCGCGCACGATGGCATTCGATCAGGCACGCCGGGACTGGTCCGATGAATTATTGGCCCGGGCGGGACTGACCCGAGCGATTTTCCCGCGCGCGTATCCCAGTGGCACCGTGATCGGACGCGTGTCGGAACGGGCGGCGCGTGAAACGGGGCTGGCGGTGGGGACCGCGGCCGCCACGGGCGGACACGATCATCTCGTGGCCGCGCTGGCGGCGGGAGTATATGCTCCAGGCACAGTGCTCGATTCAACCGGCACGGCGGAGACTACGTTGACCGTTCTCGACGAACCGATGCTCACCGAAGAACTGTGCCGCGCCCATTACGCCTGCTATGCGCACGTCGCGCGCGAGCGGTATGTGTTACTGAGCCAGCTCAATACGTCGGGCGGTCTGCTGGAGTGGTTCATCGAGCACTTTTGCGGTGAAGACCGCGCACAGGCGGCGAGCAGTGGGCGCTCGGTGTATGATTTGGTGATGGCGCAGATTCCGCGCACGCCGGGGGCAGGCGGCGTCTTGCTTATTCCCGACCTGCAAGGCCGCGGCACACCCGATTGGGAGCCACGCGCGCGCGGCGCATTCTTCGGAGTAACCACCGGGCATGGCAAGGGCGAGTTTACACAGGCGATTCTTGAAGCGACATGCTATTGGTTGCGCGAGAATCTCGAATTCTCTGAGCGGGTGCTCGGCCGCCCCATCACACAACTCCGCGCAGTCGGCGGCGCGGTAAAGAATGCCTTCTGGGTGCAAACCAAAGCCGACGTGACGGGGCGCAGCATCCAGGTCCCCGATTTGGACGAGGCGACTTGCCTGGGCGCGGCGCTGCTGGCGGGAATTGGGAGCGGCATCTATCGTGACGAGATTGATGCGGTCAATCGCGTCGAGCGGCCCGTTCTCCACATCGAACCTGATCCCGCGCGAGCTCGGCGCTACGATGAGCTGTACCCTATTTACCGCGACGGCTGCAATGCGGCTCGGGCGACCAGTTTGCGGATTGAGCAGGCGTTTCATCGAGAGCGGGCGTCGCGGAATGGCGGATGACTCAAGCGAGTCAACGGGCATATGCCCCTGATAATTGATCCAGCCCAAGTCGAAGACATTTACGCCGAGGCGCGCCAGCACGGCGTATGCCTCGCGAACTTTGGCACCTCCAACTCGTACACGACGCAAGCCATTCTCCGCGCAGCATCGGAGTTTGGGCGCGAACACGGCATCGCGAGCGTTCCTATTATCGTTTCCGCGACGGCCAACTATCCGATTGAGTCGCAGCTCGTTAGTTACACGCCCCTTCGCGACGCGCGGTTCGGCGCGCGCGCCCTCATCCGCGACGTCGAGCTCCTCCTCTCAGAGGACAGTCCATACGCCGACTTGCGTGTGATGCTGCACCTCGACCACGTTCAGCCTGAACGGGATCGTGCGCTCATCCCTGAGATTCTCGAGAAATATGCAACCGTGATGTACGATGCGTCGAGCTACGCGCTCGCCGAAAATATTCGCCGCACCGCCGAGTTTGTCGATCGGTATGGTGACCGCGTGCAGATCGAAGGCGCTGTGACAGAAATTGTGCAGGCCGAGAGCCAAACCCGGCGCGATGCGTTGACGACACCAGACGAGGCAGAACGATTCTGGCGGGCCACGGGTGTCTCCCTCCTCGTGCCCGATCTCGGCACCGAACACCGGGCAACTACGCCCGTCGCACATTACGACCCTCAGGTTGCGCGGGCGATCAGCGCACGCGTCGGAAAACGCTTAGTGTTGCACGGCGCCTCGAGCATACCCGATACGGCTCTTCATACATTGGCAGATGATGGGATTATCAAGGTCAACGTTTGGACGATATTTGAGCGCATCGGCGGGCAAGCAGTCGCGCGATTCATCTTGGAGCAGTTGGGCAATGTCTTTTCTGTCGATGAGCTCGCATCGCTCCGCGAGGAGGGTTGGCTGGGCGAACGCTATTTCGGCCACGAATACCGCGCACAGCTCTATGGCGGAGTGCTTGCGCCTAAGCTATCGGGCTTGCGCGAGGAGCACCGGCGCGAGGTGTGGCAAGAGGCTGTCGTCGCACGGATGAAGTTCTACCTGGATGCGTTTCACTATGTCAATTTCGGACGAGAAGGACATCCATGAAACGCTCCGAGATCAACACGATCATGCGCGATGCCGACGCGTTCATGAAGAGTCAACGCTTCTACCTCCCGCCGTTTGCGTATTGGACCCCCGCCGACTGGTCAACCAAAGGCACAGAGGTCAGCGAGATCGTGGAGCGGGCGCTGGGATGGGACATTACCGATTTCGGCCAGGGGGATTATCGAAAAATTGGTCTGTTTATCTTTACCATTCGCAACGGCACGCTCGACGCACTGCGAGCCGGGCGCGGCAAGATGTATTGCGAAAAGATCCTGGTAGTAGATGTGGATCAGGTCACGCCGATGCATTTTCACTGGATCAAGGTCGAGGATATTATCAATCGCGGCGGCGGCGAGTTAGTGATCCAGATGTACAATTCGACGCCGGACGATGGGCTGGATAGTAGCGATGTCCTCGTGAGTCTCGATGGTGTGCGGCGCGTCCTACCCGCGGGCGACGCGGTTTCGTTGGCACCGGGCGAGAGCATCACGCTGCCATCGCGCCTCTATCACAAGTTCTGGGGTAAGAGAAGTCGTGTCCTCGTGGGCGAGGTGTCGCTGGTGAATGATGACAAGACCGACAATCGCTTTTACGAGCCTGTGGCTCGTTTCCCTCGAATCGAAGAGGACGAACCGCCTCTGTACTTGCTCGTAAATGATTATGGCAGATACTATCCCCTGCTCAAGTTTCCTCGATTATGAGCGCACCCGCGGTGGGCCCGGGGTCGTCCGGCAGCCCCCTGCTGTTGGGAATCGACGTCGGGACCACGGGTGCGAAGGCCGTGCTCCTCGACTCGGCCGGGCAGGTCGCAGCGGTTGCCACGACCGAATACCCTCTGCTCACGCCCCGCCCAGGATGGACCGAGCAGGATCCCACCACGTGGTGGGAGGCGGCGGTCACCAGCATACGTCGGGTTCTGAACGAGGTACGCGTTCGGGAGCGTCACATCGCAGCCGTAGGGCTGACCGGGCAGATGCATGGGCTCGTGCCGCTGGATGGGGGAGGTAGTGTTCTCCGGCCCGCAATTCTGTGGAACGACCAGCGCACCGCCGAGGAGTGCGCGTGGATCACCAAGCGGGTCGGTGCCGAACGGGTGATCGAGCTCACCGGGAATCCCGTCCTGACCGGATTCACCGCCCCGAAGATTGTGTGGATGCGGCGCCATGAACCAGACCTCTACGCGCGGATCGCGCACATCCTCTTGCCCAAGGATTATGTACGCTATTGCCTCACTGGGAAACATGCTGTGGACGCCGCCGACGCTTCGGGGACATCGCTGTTTGACGTCCGCGGCCGCCGGTGGTCGGCGACAATGCTGGCGGCGTTAGAGATCCCTCCGTCGTGGCTCCCGCGGGTTGTCGAGTCGCCCGAGCTAACAGGAGTGGTGAGCGCACTCGCGGCGAGGCTCACCGGGCTGAACGAAGGCACGCCCGTCGTCGGCGGAGCGGGAGACCAGGCGGCGCAGGCGGTCGGCACGGGTATTGTGCGAACGGGGCTGGTGTCAGCAACGATTGGAACCTCAGGTGTCGTCTTCGCGCACCTAGATCAGCCGGCGGTCGATCTCCAGGGTCGCCTGCACAGTTTCTGCCACGCTGTCCCCAGCCGGTGGCACGTTATGGGCGTCATGCTGTCAGCGGGCGGGGCGCTGCGTTGGCTGCGTGACGGCCTGCGCCACGATGCATGGTTCAAGGGCGGTGACCCCTACGATGCGATGAGCGCGGAGGCGGCGGAGGTCTCACCGGGATGTGAAGGGTTGGTGTTCCTTCCATACCTCACCGGCGAGCGCACGCCTCACGCCGATCCCCGCGCGCGTGGGGCGTTTGTGGGGTTGACGCTGCGACACCACCGCGGCCATCTCATCCGGGCAGTCATGGAAGGCGTGGCATTGGGCTTGCGAGACTCGCTCGAGTTGATCCGGGGGATGGGGCTGCCCGTCACAGAAATCCGCGTGTCTGGCGGCGGCGCGCGCAGCCCGCTGTGGCGACACATCCTGGCCGATGTCTTTCGCGCGGACGTGGCAACAGTAACCACGACGGAAGGTGCAGCATATGGCGCGGCGCTACTGGCGGGGGTGGGGAGGGGGATTTTTCCATCGGTGGAGGTGGCCTGCGAGACCACTGTGGCGGTCGTAGATCGCGCGGCGCCAGACCGCGAGCGCGCGGCCGTGTATGACAAGCTCTACACTGTCTATCGCGATCTCTATCTGGCTCTCCGTCCCTCGATGCACGCCCTGAGCACGATGGCGTGATACGGGTCCCGATGCTGTTGATTGAGTGGATTTGTGAGGTTATGCCTTCGCGCTACTGTCGCGGATGACTTCATCGACTGGCCTGGTGTGAAAGGACACGAGCTTCACGATCTTCCTTATCGTGGCGGCGTTCAGTGCACCATACACCGGCAAAATAAGTGCGCACGGAGAGAACCAATCCGCAGACGCCGATCAAGATTTCATTCGTCATAGCGAAAGCATGACGTCCTGTGTTTCAGCGGACGAGGTAACATATATGGAATTCAGCCACTACAGTAGATGCTAGCCTCGAGGCCCAGCCACTGCAATCGCGTCTCAGACCGCGGGGAGTTTGATATGGCGCGAACCGTCTGCTGTGGAGCGACCCCTGGCCTTCTACCCCTCGAATCTGCTCTAAGAAAGCTTCCTGGTATCATTGCACACTTAGGTTTCATTCCCAAATCGTGCCAGTATGTGTTACT